>SKJZ01000058.1 GCA_007121755.1 Halorhodospira sp.
GTTGTCGGCGTTAGTGATGCCGGCCGGCCCGGCATTGGCCGGCGAAGGTATTGCGGACGAGCGCAAGGAGCGGTTGGTCCACTTGTTGCGCCACGAGTGCGGTTCGTGTCACGGCCTGAAGATGCTCGGCGGGTTGGGGCCGGCGTTAACGCCCGCGGCCATCCACGCTCGCAGTGATGAGTATCTGTTGGAGACCATCCTGGAGGGCGTGGCGGGAACCCCCATGCCGCCCTGGCGGTCGATTGTTACGCCCGAAGAGGCTGCCTGGTTGGTTGAGCAATTGCGTGAAGGAGTCGTGAAATGACGGTTGGGTCCGCGTTACATCGAATCGTCCTCGTGGCGGCCGCGGCCATAGTGCTGGCCGGTTGCGCCGTGGGGCAGCAGGAGCTGCGCGGCACCGGCGATCTCGGGGTCATTGTCGAGCGTGAACGGGGTAGCTTGAAGATCGTCGATTCGACGCACTTCGAGATTCTGCACCGCGTGGAGGGGTTGGGCGACCTCTCCCACGCTACGGTCAAGTTTTCGCGGGACGCGCGGTACGCGTATGTCTTTGGACGCGACGGGGGTCTGACCAAGGTCGATATCCTGCGCGGCGCTATCGTGGCGCGCACCGTGGAGGCCGGCAATAGCGTCGGTGGTGCGATCTCCCAGGACGGCCGCTTGATCGCTGTCTCTAACTACGAACCCGGCGGGGTTCAGGTCTTCGACGCTGAGACCCTGGAGCTGATCGTCGATATTCCGGCGCGGGTTCGCGAGGGCGCCGGCCGTTCCAAAGTGGTGGGGTTGGTGGATGCGCCCGGACAGAAGTTCGTCTTTAGCCTTTACGAGGCCGGCGAGACGTGGGTCGCCGACTTCGATGTGGACGATCTGTCATCGCCAGAGATCCGCCGTTACCCGGAGATCGGCCGGCAACCATACGACGGGTTGATTACCCCGGACGGCCGTTACCATATCGCCGGATTGTACGGCGAGGACGGGTTGGCGCTGCTCGATCTGTGGGATCTCGACGGTGGCGTCCGGCGGATCCTGGACGGTTACGGGCGCGGCGAGGAGCCGTTGCCGGTGTACAAGATGCCGCACCTGGAGGGGTGGGCGCAGGCGGATGGTAAGCTTTTCCTCCCCGCCGTCGGGCGGCACGAGTTGCTGGTGGTCGACCCGCACCAGGATTGGCGGGAGGTGGGCCGGATCCCCGTTTACGGGCAGCCGATCTTCGCGGTAGCCCGTCCGGACGGTCGCCAGGTGTGGGTGAACTTCGCCTTTCCGGATAACAACGTGATTCAGGTGGTCGACGTCGTGGAGATGTCGGTGGTGGCCGAGATGGAGCCGGGCCCCGGTGTCCTCCACATGGAGTTCTCTCCACGCGGTGAACACTTGTGGTTGTCGGTGCGCGACGAGAACCGGGTGGAGGTCTACGATACCGCCACTCTGGAGCGGATCGCGGAACTGCAGGTGGAGACTCCGAGCGGAATCTTTCTGACTTACCGCGCGCACCGCATCGGTCTGTAGCGCGGAACGGGGGGAGTGGGGTTGGCGAGCACCGATAGTGAAGAGGGTGGCGGCGGCGACGGACCCGTGCGCTTGAGCGCGCTGCAGCGTTCGCTGATCGACGGGTTCCAGCGAGGTCTGCCGCTCACGCCGCGACCATACGCCGCAATGGCGGAAGCCCTCGGGGTGCGGGAGAGTGAGGTGTTGGAAGCGCTGCGGGGCTTGCAGGAGGCGCGGGTCTTGAGTCGGGTTGGGGCGGCGATACGCCCCGGAACCGTCGGCGCGGGCACGCTGGCCGCGATGGCCGTTCCCCCGGAGCGGTTGGACGAGGTCGCCGCACTGGTCAACGCCTACGGCGAAGTGAATCACAACTACCGGCGGGAGCACGTCTACAACCTCTGGTTCGTCGTGACCGCGCCCGATGCGGACCACCTGGAAGAGGTATTGCGGGATATCGAGGGGCGCACGGGACTGTCCGTTCTCAACCTCCCTCTGGAGGAGGCCTACCACATCGACTTGGGGTTTCCGGTGCAATGGAGCTAGACGAGGGGGATGGCCGTTTGCTGGAGGCGCTCCAGCAGGGGTTGCCGTTGACCTCAAGGCCCTACGAGGCGTTGGGGCGCCGGGCCGGTATGAGCGAAACGGAGGTGTTGCGCCGCTTGGAGCGGTTCCACGCCGGCGGCTGGATCAATCGCATGGGTCTGATCGTCCGCCACCACGAATTGGGCTATCGTGCCAACGCCATGATGGTGTGGGCCCTGCCCCCGGAACGTGTCTCCGAGGTCGGCCGCACCATGGCGCGTTATCCGTTTGTCACGCTCTGCTACCGGCGCCGGCCGTCTCCGCCGGAGTGGCCGTACAACCTCTTCTGTATGATCCACGGCCGGGATCGTGAAGCGGTGCTCGGCCACCGTGACCGCTTGGTGGAAGAGCTCGGCCTGCACGGGATCCCCCAAGAGGTGCTATTCAGCACTCGGCGGTTCAAACAGCGGGGCGCCTGGTACCTCCAAGGCGGCGGCCGGCGGCCGGAGCGGCCCGCCGCGGCCGGGGAGGCCTGAGCGGTGGACCGTGTCGACCGGGAGTTGGTCAACCGTCTGCAGGACGGGATTGAGATCGAACAGCGTCCGTTCGCGCCGATCGCCCGTGCGTTGGATATCAGCGAGGACGAGGTGGTGGGACGGTTGGAGCGGTTGGTCGAGGATGGCTACCTGAGCCGCTTCGGCCCGCTCTACAACGCCGATCGCATGGGGGGCGCGGTGACATTGGCGGCTCTCGCGGTCCCGCCGGAGCGTATGGACGAGGTCGCCGGCTTGGTGAACGCGCACGTGGAGGTCTCGCACAACTATGCGCGGGATCACGATGTTTTGAATATGTGGTTTGTCGTCTCCGCCGAGGCGCCCGACCGGGTGGACGAGGTGCTAGAGGCGATTGAGAAGGAGACGGGGTTGGCGGTCTACGACATGCCGAAGGAGCGGGAGTACTACATCGGTTTGAGGTTGGCGCTGTGAGCAGAAAGCCGCTTCCGGAGGGGTCGGTGGATGCGGTGGATCGTCGCATCATTGCCGCCACGCAGGGGGGGCTGCCGCTGGTTCCGGAGCCGTACCACCAAGTGGCCGAAGAGCTTGGGCTAACGGCCGACGAAGTCATGGACCGCATGCGGCGGATGCGATACGCCGGCGCCATCCGGCGTATCGCCGCTATCCCGCACCACTACGCCCTGGGCTTCAAGGCCAACGGCATGTCAGTGTGGGACGTGCCGGACGGGATGGTGGACGAGTTGGGTCCCGCGGTCGGGGCGCTCGATTTCGTCAGCCACTCCTACCGGCGGCCGCGGCACCCGCCCGATTGGCCTTACAATCTGTTCGCCATGGTGCACGGCCGCAGCCGCGGGGAGGTGGAAGAGAAAGTCGCCGTGATCGCGGAGCTGCTGGGCGAGGCGAACCGCGGCCACCGGATCCTATACAGTACACAGGTTCTAAAGAAGACCGGTTTGCGGCTGCAAGCCTGACGGAGGTTCTATGTTCCGGGTTTCACAGTACATGCGGGAGCTGCTGGCGCCGACGCCGTTGGGCCCCAAGAAGGAACCCCCCGGGCCGGTGGTGATCTGGAACTTGATCCGCCGGTGCAATCTCGCCTGCAAGCACTGCTACGCGATCTCCGCGGATCACGACTTTGCCGGGGAGCTCTCGACCGCGGAAATTTATACCGTCATGGACGATCTGAAATCGTTCGGCGTTCCGGTGTTGATCCTCTCCGGCGGCGAGCCGCTGCTGCGCCCAGATATCTTCGATATCTCCCGCCGCGCCAAGGAGATGGGTTTCTATACCGGCTTGTCCAGCAACGGTACGCTGATCACCGAAGAGAACATCGGCGCCATCACCGATATCGGTTACGACTACGTCGGGATCAGTCTGGACGGCATCGGGTCCACCCACGACTACTTCCGGCGGAAGGAGGGCGCGTTCGAGCAGTCGATCCGGGCCGTGCGGCTGTGCCGGGACGCGGGGATCAAGGTGGGCATCCGGTTCACGATGACCCGGGATAACGCCGCCCAACTGCCCCAGTTGCTGGATCTGATGGAAGATGAGCGCATCGATAAGTTTTACTTCTCGCACCTCAATTATGCGGGCCGCGGGAACCGTAACCGGGCCGACGACGCCTTCCTCGATACGACCCGCTGGGCGATGGATCAGCTCTTCCAGCGGGCGTTCGAATACGCCAAGGCCGGGTCGACGAAAGAGTTCGTGACGGGTAACAACGACGCCGACGGCGTCTACCTGCTGCTGTGGGCGGCGGAGCGCTTCCCGGAATTGCAGGAGCACCTGCGGGCGAAGCTGGTGCAGTGGGGTGGCAACTCCACCGGCGTCAACGTCGCCAATATCGACAACCTGGGTGAGGTCCACCCGGACACCATGTGGTGGGACTACAACTTGGGCAATGTCCGGGAGCGGCCGTTCTCCGATATCTGGATGGACACCTCCGATCCGCTGATGGCTGGGCTAAAACAGCGCCCGCGGCAGGTCAAGGGCCGCTGCGCCGAGTGCCGTTACTTCGATATATGCGGTGGTAACACGCGGGTCCGGGCCCTTCAGTTGACCGGAGATCCGTGGGACGAGGATCCGGCCTGCTACCTCAACGACGAAGAGATCGGGGTGACGCCGGGGAAGGAGCGGCTGGCGGTGACTCCCTACAGCAGGAGGAAGCAACGGCATGCCTCGTAGTCGTGTTGTTTTACTGGGTTCGGCTCTGGTTTCGGCCGTTGCGCTTTCCGGCTGTTACGGCTCCTCCGGCGAGGCCGAGCAACAGGGGGTCGACGGCGAAGCGCTTTACCAGGGGTACTGCGCCGTTTGCCACGGCACGGACCGGTTGGGTGGCACCGGGCCGGCCTTGTTGCCGGAAAACCTACGCCGGCTCTCCAAAGACGACGCTTATACGGCGATCGGCGAGGGGCTCGCGGCAACGCAGATGCCGGTTTTCGGTGACGTGCTCGACAGTGAGCAGATCACCGCGCTGGTCGATTACATCTATGAGCCGCTGGACGAAGTGCCTCAATGGCGCATCGCAGAGATGGAACAGACCCACACGGTCTTCGACCCCCCTGAGGCCGGGTACCGGGATGACCCGGTCTTCGACGCCGACATGGAGAACCTCTTCGTGGTGGTCGAGACCGGTGATCACCACGCCACCATCCTCGATGGCGACCGGTTCGAGCCGTTGCACCGTTTCGGCACCCACCACACGTTGCACGGCGGCCCGAAGTATTCGCCGGACGGCCGTTTCGTCTATTTCGTCTCCCGCGATGGCTGGGTGACCCGGTTCGATCTCTACAATCTGCACGTAACCCACGAGATCAGGGCCGGCATCAACGCGCGCAACGTGGCGCTATCGGCCGACGGCCGGTTTGTGGTGGTGGGCAACTACCTGCCGCATACGTTGGTGGTCCTGGATGCGCGGGATCTGACGCCGCTGAAGTCGATCCCGGTCGCGGGAGCGGCCGACGGAAAGAGTTCACGAGTCAGCGCGGTCTATCAGTCGGCGCCGCGGGGGAATTTCATCGCCGCGCTGCGGGATGTGCCGGAAATCTGGGAGCTCTACTACGACGATACCGCTCCACCCGATGCGGAGCCCGCCGCCGGCGAAGGCCCCGGAGAGGGCTTTCACATCCGGCGGATTGTGACGGAAGAACACATGGACGACTTCTTCTTCGACCCCGATCACGGACACGTTCTCGGCTCGGCGCGGGATAGCGAGCGCTCCCTGGTGATCGACCTCGATCGTGGAGAAGCCGTGGCGGAGGTCGAGATCGAGGGAATGCCGCACTTGGCATCGGGTATTACTTGGGAGCATCGGGGGCGCACCGTCATGGCGACGCCCCACCTGCACGACGGTATGGTCAGTGTAGTGGACACTGTGGAGTGGGAAGTCATTGCGCGTATCGAGACCGAGGGGCCGGGCTTCTTCCTGCGCAGCCATGAAAATAGTCAGTACGCGTGGGTCGATGTCTTCTTCGGACCGAACCGGGACTTGATGCACGTCATCGATAAGGAGACGTTCGAGATCGTCGAGACACTGCGCCCCGAACCGGGCAAGACCGCCGCTCACGTGGAGTTCACCCGCGACGGTAGCCACGCCCTGGTTAGCATTTGGGAGATGGACGGGGCGCTGGTGATCTTCGACGCCGAAACCCTCGAAGAGGTCGAGCGGCTGCCCATGCGCAAGCCGTCCGGCAAGTACAACGTCTCCAATAAGATCTACCGGTCCCCCGGTACCAGCCACTGACCGGAGCGGGCTGGAAAGGACGGACGATCTTTGGGTGGTTTGCCGGGTTGCCAAGCGGATATATTCGTAATACATGATTTGTATGGCTCGTTCAGCCCGCGTTCGGTGCGTGAACCGGGCGGTCCGCGGCGGGCGACTCGGTCAGGTTTCCCCGGGGAGGGGTGATATGCGACAGATTTGGCGGGCGTGTTGGATCGGTGTCGTCGTTGTTTGGGCGGTAGGGGTTCCGGCGGCCGAGGGAGGGGACCCCGCCATTGGCGAGCCGCTCTACGAGCGGTACTGCGCCGCATGTCACGGTATTAACGGCCGGGGCAATGGACCCGCAGCGGCGGCGCTCCGTCCCCAGCCCATCGATATGACCGAGCCGGTATGGCAGCAAGGCGTAAGCGACGACTACCTGCGCAGGATCATCCGTGACGGCGGAACCGCGGTGGGGCGTTCGCCGCAGATGGCCCCTTGGGGCTTTGCCCTGGACGATCAGGGGCTGGACGATATGGTCGCTTACATCCGGACCTTGGGGGAAGACGCTGCCCGCTGAACGCTCGCCGCGAGCGTCGGGACAGCGAGGAACGGTCATTTTTATGGAGGTGACGCCATGCGGCGTGCAAGGGTAGCCGGCCTCGGAGTGCCGGCGGCGTTAGGGCTTTTGGTGGTAATGGCTCTGGTTCTGGCGGCCGGCGTCTGGTTAAGCAACGAGCGCGCCGATCCTTACGCCGGACTCTCTCCCGCATTGCAGGCCAAGTTGTGGCCGGAGCCCAGGCCCGTGGAGCCGTTCCATCTTGTCGATCATCACGCGGAGCCGTTTACCGAAGAGCGGCTGCACGGCCAGTGGACGTTCCTCTTTTTCGGCTACGCTGGATGCCCTGACGTTTGTCCGATGGCGCTCCGGGATCTCAGTGATGTCAGAAAGATTCTGGCGCGTGACGGCCTTGACGACGAGGCCCAGTTTGTTTTCGTCTCGGTGGATCCGGAGCGGGACACGGTAGAGTTGTTGGATGGCTATGTCACCTTCTTCGACGAAGAGATCGTCGGTGTAACCGGTTCCCAGGACGAGATCGATTCGCTTACCGAACAGTTGGCGATCATGAGTGTCCGCGTCGATGACGACGGGGGGTCCGGTTTCTACCATTTCGACCACACGTCCTCCGTGATGTTGATCGATCCGCGTGGCAGGGTGATCGGGGCCTTCCCGCCGCCGCACATACCCGAGCGTATGGCCGAGCATTTCACGGCGCTCAGGAACCTGGGGGCGCGTTGACGTCCCGGGCGTCCGTGTTGAGACCGTCCCGGGATGTTACCGGGATCTTTGCATGTTGGAAAAGGAGTCGGAGATGTTGCGAACGGTCCGTGGAGTAGGTGTTCGGGGGGTGATCGCGGTAGCCGCTCTATTGGTTACGGTGGTGGCTACTGCCGGTGATGAATTGCGCATCCACGATGCGTGGATGCCCGAGGTTCCGCCCGTAGCCCGGGCAGTGGCGGGGTACATGACGCTGGAGAACCATGGTGATGAGCCGTGGGTTCTAATCGGCGCGGGGAGCCACCGGTTCGACAAGGTAATGGTCCACTCGACGGTGGAAGAGTCCGGTGTCGCCCGGATGGTCCATGAAGACGAGGTCGTGATCCCGCCGGGAGAGACGGTTGCATTCGATCCCGGTGGGCTTCATCTGATGTTGATAGGTCCGCACAAGCCTCTGGATCGGGGAGAGAGCGTGGATATCATTCTCGTCTTTCAGGGCGGCGCCGAGGTGCCGGTGCGTTTCAGAGTCGGAAAAAAGAGGGTTGGGGAAGGGGAGCACACCCCCTAAGGTGCCCCCAAGGGACCACTGAAAAGCGATGCCCCTTATGCCCGGGCGTCCGGAGTCACGGTCGGCCTCCTTTCCTGGAGGTTCATGATGCCAGACGCGCCGCCAACTCCTTGGCTGACAACGGGGCAGCCGCCGGGCCCCGCGCCGGCAAACGCATTTGGTGGAGCACGACTACCAACACTGTCAGCACGACCACGGCGCCGCCCTGGTGGGCGGCCGCCAGCGGTGTGGGGACAAAGAGCAGCAGTGTCGCCACGCCCAACGTCGCCTGCAGAAGGATGGCTAGCGGCGCGAGGTGGAGCGTGGTCCTTGTCACGTTATTGAACCGCTCGGTATGGCGGAGGGCGCCCGCGATCCAGAGCGCGATGACTGCCGCGGTGGTCAGCAGCGCCAGTACCCGGTGGTTGAATTGAACCGAAGCGAGGTTCTCGAACAGATTCCGCCACGCCGGATCCAAGTACCAGTACCCGTCCGGGATCCAGTGGCCCGCCATGGTGGGAAAGGTGTTGTAGGCGTATCCTGCTTTCAGCCCGGCCACGAAGGCGCCGGAAACCATGGTCGCGACCACCAGGACAATGGCCCCGAAGGTGAGCCACCAGTACCGGGTCAGCGCCGGCGAGACTTCCTGAGCGCGCGGAGACAGGAGGTCGAGGGCCACCCAGAGGACAAAGACGTAGATCACCATGGCCAGCGAGAAGTGCGCGGTTAGCCGGTAGGGGCTGACAAAGGGGTCTTCCGCCAGCCCGCTCATGACCATGTACCAACCCATGACGCCCTGCAGCCCGCCCAGCACGAACATCGCCAATAGTTTGGGGATCAGTTGCAGTGGGATCCGTCGGCGGATTAAGAAGTATAGGAACGGTAGTAAGAAAAGAAGCCCAATCATGCGGCCGACCATCCGATGGCCGTACTCGAACCAGAAAATGGTCTTGAAGTCCCCTAGCGACATTCCGGTGTTGATGTGAATGTACTCGGGGGACTGCCGGTACATCTCGAATAGGCGCAGCCATTGCGCCTCGGAGAGGGGGGGCACCACACCGAGCAGCGGTTGCCAATCGACCATGGACAACCCTGATCCGGTTAGCCTGGTCACGCCGCCCAGGACCGTGATCCCGAATACCGCGGCGCAGATTACCAAGAGCCATATGCCGATCTGGCGCCGGTGATCCGGGCGCCACCCCGACCCCTCACGGCCAAAGCTGTCGGCAGCAGATGCGTTACCCCCCATGACCATCCTCCGCGAAGACCGGCCGCCAAAACGGTATTATCCATACCGCCATAGCGAGAGCCAGTACGTAGTGCCCGAAAACAGCCCGTAGATCGAGCGCTGTGACCACGGACAACAAACCACTGGCCACGGTTGCGGCAGCCAGCCCGATCAATACGCTTCCCCAGAACTTCAGCCCACTGCGCCACCCTGCGGCGCCCAAGATCATCGCCCCGGCGGCGGTCGCGAAACCGAGAGCGCGATGGGCCGTGTGGAGCCCGCCCATGTTGTCGCCCCGCAGCACCATCCCGGCCGCATCAATCTCCAGCGTTCCCCAAGCGGCGAGCAACTCTTCCCATAGCGCCCAGGGGCGGTCGCAACCGCCCCAAACGGGGCACGCCAAGCCCCCGAAATTGGCGCTTAACAGGAATCCGGCAACTAGTTGCAAGCTGAGGAGTCCCACGAGAACCGCCGCACCGAGCCGCAGGCCGGACCGAGGCCCGGGGAGAGCGCGGCAAAGGTTGACACGCGGGCACAACAGCCGCGCCGATAACGCTACCAGTGCGACTCCCCCGGCGGCATTCGCCACTACCACAGAGGGTTCGTGGAGCGTGGCGGAGCGGAGACCGAGAACCGCCAAGCCCAGGGTGATCGCCCCCAGCGCGCCGATTCCCCACCAGTCTTGCGGACGGCGACGCCATGCGGCGGTGGCCACCAGAGCGATGACCGCGAGGCCGAGGCTCGAGGCGAGAACCCGGTGGGCCCCCACGGCCCACTGCGGTGCGTGATCGGCGGGTGTGTCCACGCCGCCGATTGCGCCGTATTGGGCGGTGGTATCTATGTCTCCCAGCCCCGCGTTGACGTGCCTAACGAACGCGCTAACAAAGACCAACGCGACCGCTAACGCAAAAACGGTGGCGATCAGAGCGGTTTGGGCGGTGCGTCCGGACATTGCCTACCTGCCGGCCGGAAGAGGAGCCGCCGGCGCTTTACTCTTCATTAAGTACTAGGGTCCCGCGCACCAGGCGAACCGGTTTCGCTTGATCCTTGCCGTCCACCCGATCGTGGCCGTAGCGCATATTCCAAGCCCAGGCGCCCTGGGGATACGTGCGGTAGGTCTCCGTCGTCCAATGCTCCCCATCCACCATGTATGGGAAGTGCTCCGTGGGCGCGCGTGGACCCGGTGGCGGGACGGTCGGGTCGTGAATGGTCTCGAAATCCACACGGTCCGCGATACGCCAATCGCGGTAGCCGCACAGCCCGGCGTCGTTCACGGCTTCAACGAAACCTTCGGTATCGCAGCGGCTCCCTTCACAGTCGCCGCCGTCGCGAACGCCGGGTTGGTTGCGGTGAATCGCTTCATCCGTGCTGAACCAAGTGTACGTGTTATCCCGATGATGGAGTCCCGGTTCCATGCTCTTCGCTTCCCACGTAAGCCCGGTCCGCAGGTCTTCGATGCAAGCCCAACCGCCAGGCGCCGTGGGCTCTTCAATCGGCGAGCCATCGCCGGCCAGTAGCTGGAACTGAAAGTCCGGCCTTTCCGGAGGCGGCCGTTCGCAAGCGGACATACCGAGCGCGGCCCCGACCCCGACCAGGAGCGTGGCCAAGGTTCCACTGTTAGCTTTCATGATGCTAATCCGAATCCCATTTGATTGTGGCCAATAAAGCAGCGCGGGACTATAGCCCGCAAGGGGGTGCGCTGCATAGCCGCAGGCAGGGCCGATTCAAAGTTGTGAAGTCCTTGCTCTGGATCAACGATTGATCCCCCGGACCGCATTACCGTAGGGATCGCTAAAACTGGGCCGACGGCCCGAATGTCCCTGCGCATCGCCTGACGAGTGATCCAATGGCGGGGCCGGGGGCGGAGATTGTGCCTGAACGGCTACATGAACAAGATCGCAGGGGGAAGTCGACTATGGCTGAAGAGCAGAAAAAAGAAGAGCAGGAAGAGCGCGTTCCGGTGATGCAGCGGGTGTTGGATAACCCGTTCCTGCTGCTGTTTCTTGGGATTACCGTCCCTACGGTCTTCTACATCGTCTGGGGCATCATGGAGATCGTCTCCATCCCGTTGGTCCAGTCGTGAGGCCGGGACCGGACGAAAATCAATCATTGCGAATGTGAGGGGGGTCCATGAGCGCATTACAACCGCCTGCCCAACGGATCTGGTGGAACCAGCCGGTGGAGCGCGCCGAACTGATGTGGATCGGCATCGCGCTGGTCTGGTGTCTGATCATGTTCTTCATGATGCCGTTCTGGCACGTCTTCGGTAACCAGAACTACTCCGGCGAGGCGTACCGCACGACGCCGGAACAGTTCTCGGCGAAGGTCGAGGAGATGGTCGAGCAGTACACCGTGCGGCATGAAACAGCCCGCAACTACCCGGTGGTGCAGCCGCCGGCGGGCAGCGACATCTATCTGCTCGCCCGGTTGTGGGAGTGGTATCCGATTCTCGAGTTGAAGGCGGGGGAGACCTACCGGCTGAACATGTCTTCCATGGATTGGCAGCACGGGCTGTCCATTCAGCCGATCAACATCAACTCCCAAGTACTGCCGGGTTACCAGAAGGTGCTGACCATAACGCCGACCGAACCCGGCGAGTACGCCCTGGTATGCAATGAGTACTGCGGCGTGCTCCACCACGCCATGCTCGGCAAGATCTACGTCACCGAATAATAAAGGAGAGGGGCCATCACAATGAGTGATCAATTTCGCATCTGCCCTCGCTCCGGCCTGGCTCTGCACAAGCCTGCAGAGACGCTGATCAAGGCCAACGCCGTGGCGGCGGTGGTCTTTTTGTTGGTCGGCGGTGCGCTGGGGCTGTTGGTCGCGCTGACCCGCTGGCCAGCGGTTCAGATCCTGGGGCCGGAAACGTTCTATCAGGCATTGACCGGACACGGCGTTGTTACCCTGCTGGTCTGGGTTATCTTCTTCGAAGTCGCCGTACTCTATTTCTGCTCGTCGGTGCTGTTGCGTTGCCGGCTGGCGACGCCGAAGATCGGGTGGGTGGCTTTCGCGCTGATGATGATCGGCGCCGCCACTACCGCGGTGGCGATTCTCCAGGGCGGGTCCTCGGTCATGTTCACGTCTTACGTGCCCATGCCCGCGGCGCCGCACTTCTATCTGGGGCTGATCCTGTTTGCCGTCGGCGCGTTGCTGGCCTGCTTCATCTTCCTCGGCACCCTGGTCATCGCCAAGGAGGAGAAGACCTATGAAGGCTCCCTTCCGCTGGTGACTTTCGGTGCGTTGACGGCGGCTATTATCGCCATCTTCACCATCGCCTCCGGCGCGGTGATCCTGGTTCCGACCTTCCTGTGGTCGATCGGCTATATCAGCGAAATCGATCCGCTGATGTACCGTGTCATCTGGTGGGCCATGGGGCACTCGTCGCAGCAGATTAACGTCGCGGCGATGGTCTCCGTTTGGTACGCTATCGCGGCGCTGGTATTCGGCGCCAAGCCGCTCTCCGAGAAGGTCAGCCGCGGTGCGTTCTTGCTCTATATCCTCTTCATCTGTATCGCCTCGGCTCACCACCTTCTGGTCGATCCGGGACTCGGTACTGAGTGGAAGATCTTCAACACCAGCTACGCCATGTACCTGGCGGTTCTGGCCAGCATGATTCACGGCCTGACCGTGCCGGGCGCGATTGAGGTCGCGCAGCGTGAGAAGGGCCTGGACAATGGGCTGTTCGAATGGCTGCGCAAGGCGCCGTGGGGCAACCCGATCTTCTCGGGCATGTTCATCTCGCTGGTCGGCTTCGGCTTCCTCGGCGGGATCTCCGGCGTAGTCATGGGTGCTGAGCAGATCAACTTCCTGATCCACAACACCATCTATGTGCCCGGCCACTTCCACGGCACGGTCGCATTGGGCACCACCCTGGCCTTCATGGCGATCACGTACTGGCTGGTGCCGGTGCTTTTCCGCCGTGAAATCTTCCTGCCGAAGCTGGCCCAGTGGCAGCCGTACCTGTTCGGTATCGGCACCGCCCTGTCCGCCTTCTTCATGATGGGGGCCGGCACCGTCGGCGTCTCCCGGCGGCACTGGGATATGGCCTTCGCCGGCTCCGCGGTGGAGTGGGACTATCCCGGCGTGGCCTACACCATGATGGCGCTGAACGGCGTCAGCGCGGTGATCGCCGTCCTCGGCGGCGCGGCGTTTGTCATCGTAATCGTTGGTACTATCCTCTTCGGCAAGAAGATCGAGGAGCCCAGCGAGTACAAGGCGGCGCAGCCGTCGGTTCTGGCCCGTCCGCAGGATACCGGTGGGCACGGTAATGTCGGCGTGGCCGGCTTCACCGCGCCGGGAACCTTTGTCCTCGCACTGGTGCTGCTGGTCGTCTTCGTAGTTTACTACTTCATCAACTACGGATACTTGGCGACCGTTTGGCACTTCAGCTAAGGGTCGGGAGTGGAGCGGGCGCTGGCGCGCCCGCTCCTTCTCCTAGGTCGCTGGGAAGTGACTGACCGGAGAGCAGGGCGGGAATACCTTTCCTGGCCATAAATTGATGAAGTTGAGTATGCAGAGGCGATCATGGCGACCATGGCGGCACAGCTCTGGAGCGTCTTTAAGCTTCGCATCGGCATCACCATTGCGTTGACTGCCGTGGCGGGGCTGGCGATAACGCCCGGACCCTCCATTCCAGCTTGGCAAGTACTAGTTTTGGCGCTTGCGGTGCTGCTCTCCTCGGCGAGCGCCGGTGGATTCAATCAGTACCTGGAGCGCGACCTTGACGCGCGCATGGAGCGTACCCGTGGGCGGCCCTTCGTGACCGGCGTCTTCTCTGAAGGTCGCGGCTGGCCACTTCTTCTTTACACCATGCTTATCGTCTCGGTGGGTATGGCGGCGCTGGCCCTGAATCTGTGGGCGGCGCTTTACGTGTTTCTCGGCGCGTTTTTCTACGCCGTGGTCTATACGATCTGGCTCAAGCGCCGTAGCTGGCTGAATATCGTGCTCGGCGGTCTGGCCGGAAGCTTCGCTGTCCTTGCCGGTGCGGCCGTAGTGGATCCGAGTCTCAGCGCGCTGCCGGTGATTCTGGCCGTGGTGCTGTTCCTTTGGACCCCATCACATTTTTGGAGCTTGGCCATCGCGCTGCGTAAGGACTACGCTGCGGCCGGTGTGCCGATGTTACCGGTGGTGGTTGGGGATCGGCGTGCGGCACAGGCCATCGTGGCGAACTCGGTGATGCTCGTCGGAGTATCGCTTATGCCCTTCTGGTTCGGTTTGGGCTGGTTCTATCTCGCTGGGGCGGTGCTAGGCGGCGTCTATTTTCTGTACAAGAACATCCAGTTGCTTCGTGATCCCTGCCCACGGCGGGCGATGGCCAGTTTCCATGCGTCATTGATGCAGTTGGTTCTGGTGCTTGGGGCAGCTGTAATCGACGCCCAGCTGTTGTGAATACGGTGCCTGCTCCGCGGCTTAAGGGTGTTTTGGTTCGCGGATAGCAGGTTTAGAAAGAAGTGCTTATGTTGGTTTTCAGGGCCGCGGCCGGGTAGGTCGCGGCCCTGTGTTTAGGCGAGGGCATAATGGTCAGACGGTTAGGGGCGGTTCGGTGGTTGCCGGCGGTCGGTGGCTGGATCGTTATGGCGGTGCTGGGCGGGAGTTCCGGCGGTGTCGCGTTCGCCGCTGCGCAGGAGGCGGACTTCCGGTCGTTCGATCAAGACGATGTTATTAATTACAGCCAGGAAGCCATTGGTAACCAAGTCGGTGACTACGAGTTCATCGACCGCGACGGTGAGCGCGTCCGGCTCAGTGAGTTTTTCGGCGCCCCGTTGATCATAAGCATGGTCTATACCAGCTGCCCCAGTGAGTGTCCGGCCCATACCCAGCACCTTGATGATGCGGTCCAGAAGGCGCGGGATGCCGTCGGCGACGGCAGCTTTCAGGTGGTGACCATCGGTTTCGATTCCCAGGTCGATACCCCCGAGCGCATGCGCTCCTTCGCGAATCGCCACCGGGTGCGCACCGACGGATGGGACTTTCTAAGCGCCGAAGATCAGGAAACCATCGACGCATTGGCGGCTGATATCGGCTTTGTCTACTTCTCCTCGCCGCGTGGCTTTGATCATACCGTCAAGTCGACCGTACTGGACGGGGACGGGCGGGTGTACCGCCATATCTACGGCGAAGTCGTGAGTACGCCGCAGTTGGTGACGCCGCTGAGAGAGTTGGTATGGGGCGCTCCCCGCTCCGACCAGGGGTTTATGGAGCATCTGAGCAATCGAATCAAGCTCTTCTGCACGGTCTACGATCCGAAGGCGGACCGCTACTATTTCGACTACTCCCTATTTGCCGGGATCTTTATCGGTGCCGTGATTATCTCGGGCACTATCGCCTTCCTGATTCGGGAGATGTTCCGCCGGAGGCGCTCGGGGTCAGGCGATATTTGACCTGTATCAAAGATGTATCTGATCTATTGGTTTAGATTACGCTAACCAGGAACGCGCAGCGCAGCGGGGTATAGGCAGTGGCGCTCACAGTACGCAACCGGATCAATCACGTCCTGCAGCATGTCGAGGATGGCTTCACCACGGTATTCGGCGGGCGGAACAACCCATTGCACCAGCTCGGTGCGTTGACCATCTTTTTTTTCTGGATCGTGTTGGTCACCGGGCTCTACCTGTTCGTCTTTTACGAGACGAGCCTGTCCGGCGCCTACGACTCGCTCGAACGGATCACGTACGATCAGTGGTGGCACGCTGGCGTGATGCGCAGCCTCCACCGTTACGCTTCCGACGCGGCGGTGATCACCATGATCCTCCACCTGTCGCGGGAGTTCATCCGCGACCGGTACCGTAGCTTCCGGTGGTATTCCTGGTTTACCGGCGTGCCCCTGTTGTGGATGGTGTACATCTTCGGTATCACCGGTTACTGGATGGTTTGGGATGAGCTGGCCCAGTACATCGCGCTCAGCACCGCCGAGTTGCTGGATGTGCTGCCGGTCTTTACCGACCCGATGGCGCGAAACTTCCTGTTGCAGGATCTCGTCAGCGAGCGTTTCTTTACGCTGATGGCGTTCATCCACTTGGTGGGCTTGCCCATAGTGCTCGTTCTGGGGCTGTGGTTCCATCTCCTGCGCATCACCCAGCCGAAGATCAACCCCCCGCGCACGTTGATGGTTGGGACTTTTTCGGCACTACTCGTGCTGTCGCTGTTGCGGCCCGCCGAGAGTCAGGGCCGGGCGGATCTGAGCGTCGTCCCCACGGAACTGCAGATCGACTGGTTCTACCTGCCCATCTATCCGATTATGGACGGTATCGGTCCGATCGCCCTTTGGTTTGCGTTGATCGGCCTGACGCTCTTCATGGCGTCGCTGCCGTGGTTGCCGCCACGCGGCAGGGAGCCCGTCGCCGAGGTCTTCCTGGAGAACTGCACCGGATGCACGTTCTGCGCCGACGACTGCCCCTACGGCGCCATCGATATGGTGACGCGCAGCGACGGCCGCAGATTTCCGAAGGAGGCCAAGGTTAATCCGACCTTGTGCGCCAGTTGCGGTATCTGCACCGGCTCCTGTCCGTCCTCGTCGCCGTTCCGTACCGTATCGCCATTGGTTTCGGGGATTGAGATGCCGCAGGGTCCGATGGACGGTGTGAAGCGCCAGGTGGATGAGGCGATGCGCAAGGTGGCGGAGGAAGAGACCAAAGTGTTGGTCGTGGGCTGCGAGTACTCCGTGGATGTCGAGGGGCTCGACCGCGCCGGTGCCGCGCCGGTCCGGTTGCCCTGTACCGGCATGCTGCCCCCCTCTGCACTCGATTATGCGCTGCGCTCCTGTGGGGCCGACGGCGTTCTGCTTACCGGGTGCGATTGCGCCGATTGCCACTTCCGCCTGGGGAACCGGTGGACCGATGAGCGGCTCCAAAAGAAGAGGCCGCCCTATCTCGGCGGGCGGTCGGATCGGACCCGCATCCGGACGGTATGGACCAAGTCGGTTGGGCGCAAGAA
>SKJZ01000106.1 GCA_007121755.1 Halorhodospira sp.
CACTCGCCGACGCGGTACTGGCCAGCACGCCGGAGCCACCTCCGGTCTTCTCCCTCGACCACCAGAGCGCACACAATGCCGGCGTCGCGGCGCTGCTGGACCAGCAATACCAGACCGACGACCGAGGGGAATCCCCCCAGGCCCGCTATGAGCGGCTCGCAAAGGCGATTGCCGCCTACCGGGCCAATCTCGATCGGACCGACGCGCCAGCTACGCGCAACGGGCTCGACCGCTCCGAGAACGAACGGCTGATGCGCTCGCAGCACGTGTCAGAGATCACCGGGCTCATCGACCGCGGTTTGCGGCGACTGTGGTTTCAAGGGAACTGAGGCTCCGGCCCATCTGGTTTGGAAAACAGAAGCTCACCACGAAGAACGCGAGGATCGCGAAAAACTTCAAGTGGTTGAGGAACAACCGTGCTTCATCCGCCGGGTGGGCGGCTCAGGGAAGGTCCAATGGCGCAAGCCCTGGATTGCCCTGCGTGCCCTGTGTGGGGAACTGCTCTTTTCAGGTTCACTGGTTGGGTGAGCGGTCATTGGGCGGTGAATCAGGATTGGCATGGGATCATCCTTCGCGGTCTTCGCGCGCTTCGCGGTGACCTGCTTTCGCCGGGATGAATCCTGCCGGCCAATATCATTTGAGAGACAGTACACCAGACTTGGGTGTCGACTCTCCGCGCTGTGATCACCGTTGGGGAGGTTCAGCCTCACTGACCGGTACACTGCGCAGAGTCTACAGTTACGGCTGGCACGGGCTCACCGCAGGCGGTACCCGGAACAGAACCCGCTCCTCGGGCGTGAAGCCACGCGATGAGATCGCGCAAGCCTTTTGCCGCAAGTTGCCCATGCCGACGTCCCAGACCGCTAGCTTGCCCGGTTCGGCGCTTCCTGCCATGGAAGCCGCGGCCAGCCTGTTGCCGGTATGGTCGAAGCGCAGTGCGGACACCGGCGTCGCGATACCCGTATCAAGTGTGCCAAGAAATCGCGTCCCATCATGCGCCCACAGCGCGATCGTGCCGCGCTGGGAAGATGCAGCAATCATGCGCCCGTCGCCGGTGTGGGCGATAGCCTGGACCGAGCCCTCGCGATTCTCGATCGGCGTCGCGGTGCGCGTAACAAGGTTCCAACTCAGCAACTGTGTGTCAGTCGAACCGGAATAGAGCCGATTCGCATTCTGGCTGAAGCTAAGGCCGGTCACCTCGAGGCGGTGTCCCGTTAGCGGCTGGCCGATGTCTTTGCCAGTCACGCCATCGAGGATCTGGATCCACCCGTTGACGGCGCCGACGGCGACGCGAGTGCCGTCGGGCGAAATCGCCGCGCTGCGAACATTCGGCCCAGTCGGCCAAAGCGACCGGCGCCAGAGGCTAGCACCAGTCCTGGCGTCGTGCAGTGCGATCCTGCCGTCTACGTGCGCGATGACCACCCTAAGAGCATCAACAGAAAGCAACTCACCAGGCCAAACGACTGCGTTGCCCGGGAGGCGCTTCGTGTTGGCATAGTCGGTAGAGGTCAAGTCCGGCCACGTCAACCATCCGTCATAGCCGAGGATCGCTGGCCGCTGCCCCGGAACAAAAAGCGTTGCTGTCGCCGGACCCCTCAAGCCAGGAAGCCGGTCACTAAGTGGCATCAGGTCTGCCGCGTTGTAAGCGCGGACGAAGCCCGGGTCCGGCGTGTTTGGGTCAGTCACCAGACCAGTCAACACGAGGATTCGATTGTCTGAGGTGAAGGCGATGTTGGCCGGCAACGAGGCGGCGGCTGCAGTTATCACGCCGGACGCGGAAGCTCGCGCTAGGTCCCACACTTGCGCCGATCCGTCGCCGCCGCCGGTCACAACCACTTGGCGCGCCGCGTCGGTGACCGCGAGACTGCGCAAGCTCTTGGCCGTGGCTTGGTAAGTCGCTAGGGGGGTGCAACCGACGCCGGCGGCGGCTAAGCGCAATTTGGCATCCGCGCCAACGCTAAGCAGCAGGTCGCCCAGGAAAGCGATCTGATAGACGTCATTCGGGTGCCGGTGACATGTCAAGCTCTCTTCGGCCTCGAAGGCGTCGAGATTGATGATCTGAACTCCTCCGTCGCCATCATCGAATGCCAGCCGCTTGCCGGAGGGGTGAAACGCAAGCGCCTTGATAAAAATCTCCGGCTGGCGCGGGTTTGGTGGGTTCACGTCCCGAAACGTGACCGCGGCGGGCCCGTTGCCGAACGTCCAAAGCGCCACCTGCCCATTCGAGGTGCCGATGGCAAGGGTGGCCTCGTCGGGGCTAAGCGCGAGAGACGTCAGGTTTGCACCGATACGGAGTTGCGAATCCGAGACCCATACACCGCTCGGCTTCATAGCCCATCGCACGACGACGCCGGGTTGAGTATCCGTGCCGCTGTAACCGACGATCAGCTCTGAGGTCGATGCTCTCCAGAGCACCGATGCCGACTGGCCAGCAATGCGCGGGTCGAAGATGTGGTCAACCGCCGCAAGGCTGTTGGGGTCAAGCAGCGACACCACGCCATTTTCGCTGCCGGCGGCAATTGTTCCATCCGTGATCTGCACCAGCGAGTTGATCCAACCACCACCCAAGCTGACTGCATCTACCTTCTGCCCCCGTGGAGTCCAACGGGTAACCATGCCCCCCATGTCGGATATCAGAATTCCGCCGTCCTTGCCGGCGAGCGGTAGGATGGCTGAGACCGCCTCCGTGTGGGCGCGCAGATAGGCGATCACCGGCGGGCCTTTGGCCACCGCGTTCAGAAGTGCCTGGTCGGCCTCCTCCGTATCGGCGACATCACCGGCGGCCAAGGCTAGCAGCATGGCACGGTCTGGCTGCGTGCTGGCCACTGCGGTCGATTGGGCCGCTAGCTGCCGAGAAACTGCCTGGCGCTCGTTCTGCTCGGCGCGTTCCTGTTGGGTCAGCGCGTGGTTGCGCAACAGGAAAGCAGTGACCGCAAGCCCAAGAAAAACGGCGGCGACTGTCACCAAGGCCGCTGAGCGGAGCCGGGCGCGGCGCAAGCTGCCAACTGCGTTGCGAATCTTCTTTAGGACGATGGCCGACGGCGCGTCGGTTGAGACATCCGCGGCTTCTTCGGCCCAGATGTATTGCCGAAGGGTGGCCAAGATGAAGCGCTCGCAAGCCTCGGGCCTGTCCTCAGTTGCCTCGTCTGGCATCGTGCCGGCATCCAACGGCCATGGCTGCCGGAGTTGCGTTACAAGGTTGGCTGGCACAATAGGTACGATGTTCCGATTCAACCGTCTGAAGGCGCGCACCTCCTCAGCGACGTGGCCAGACCGGATTGCCATCGGAGTTGCCACCAACACCAGGACGCTGCTGCGCCGCAGGGCCCGACTGATGGTCGCCTGCAGCGGGCTGCCGGCCGCCATCTCGTGGTCATCGAGAAAGACATGCAGGCGCTCGCGCCGCGAAGGGGCGTGTTCCAGCGCGGCGGCCAGCAACTCTGCGTAGGCGCGCCCGTCCCTCCACGCGTAGGATACGAACACGTCGTAACCATACAGTCGGTCGACAATGTAGCTCAGCACGTGGCGGTGCCGCGCCCTGAGCCCCGCACGTGTTTTGGGCCGTTTGGCGGTAACGCAATCGGAGACACTAAAGCTCATGTCGTTTACCTCATCCCTCACCGACGCAACCCCGGCAGACCCCCCTCATGTCAGCCTGTGCATCGCTTGCAGGGAGACCTATGATCGGACGCAGTCCGATTTCACGTCATACGGACAAACGATGGACGAAACGATCAGACCAAATATTCTTGAACGGGAATGAAGAATATAAACAGCCATGTTGATCCTGCCGCCATCCTTTAGGACGACGAATACACCCTCCCGATAATCTCTCAAAGCGACAATACCTTATCGGGAAACGTGAAAAAACATATCCGGATTCCTGTACACAGTGGGCATGAAACGTCCACCCCGGGATTTCTGATCACCGGGACTCACGGCGGCATCGTCCTCGTGAATCCACGCCCGGAAGATCTGTTCCTCTGAGCAGCGGATCGCCTCCAGCGCCACCTTCATCGCGCGGCGCACCGCCGACATGGGTTGCGGCCGGCCCTGGAATTCCACTCGGTCCTTGTAGCGGCTGGAGATCATCAGGGTCAGCGGCTCGGTCCTGAAAAAGGTCATGCTCGACACCCGTCAGCCCGCCGTGGTGGACGGGTTGGGCGGCGCAGCCGGAGGCGGCGTGCGACCGCGCACCACTGGATCCGCCTGCAGGTTGCGCCGCAGCGCGCCGAACCAGGACTTCAGGGTGAGTTGGCCTGCGGTACCCTTCAGCAGTTCCGGATGAAACAGGTCGTCGCCAATGTGCTCACCGAGGGCACGATAGGCCTCGAACTGCGCCTCGTTGAAGAACTGGTCTG
Source organism: Halorhodospira sp. (assembly GCA_007121755.1). Lineage (GTDB taxonomy): Bacteria > Pseudomonadota > Gammaproteobacteria > Nitrococcales > Halorhodospiraceae > SKYL01. The sequence continues at coordinate 4,362 of SKJZ01000106.1, forward strand.
CCGTCGTCTCGTGAGGGAAGCTGGAATGGTGCCGAAGATAGTCGAGCACGTAGTCCCGCTCGTTCCCGGTCAGAGATGATTTGATGTATAGGAGATAGCCGACTTGCCCGCCACCGTAGTCGATCTCTCCAAGGGTGAAATGGGCCTTAGTGAACCCGGATTCGTTGGGTTGCAGATCGGCAAGGTCGATGCGGATCTCGATCCCGAAGTCGATGCGGGCGTAGCGGATGAGCTGCATCAGGCTCGGCAACTCGAGGCGCGGATCCGCCTCGGCGTCGATGGCGATGATGTACTTGCAACGCCGCCGCAGCAGCTCGTAGATGCCGAGGTTCTCGATGTGCCCGCCGTCGGAAAGGTTCGCGTACCGGCCGTGCTCGTCGATGCGGCCGAACATCTCCCGCCACAGCGAGAAGGGCCGCGCACCGAGGCCGTTCGGAATGTCGTCCAGCCGCTTGGGATTGGGCAGCCAATAGCCGAGCCGGATGTCCAGGAGCGACAGCCAGAACGTCAGGCCCCGAACCGTTTTCGTGCCCATCTGCGACGAGGCCGCGGCTCCGGAGACGGCCATCGCCGTGCCGAGATCGAGGTTCGGATCCTTCTTCTCCACCTTGTTGGTCGCGGCGTATCCCAGCAGCGGGCTACCGCAGTACGCCTGGCTGAACAGGAAGAAGTCGGCGTTGCGCCCGCGCAGGCCCGCATCCTTGCTCGACGGCAGGTTCACGGCGGCATTGATCAGATGGTACGGGGCCTTGGGGTTGCGTGAGCGCAGTTCCGACAGCGACTGCGGATCGACCGCGGCCTCGCTGCTGCGCCGCAGCAGGTAGGTCTCCGCAAGGCGGTTGCGATAGTACCGGTGCGGCGAGAACTGGTTCACGTTGATCAGTCGAAGCCACAGGATCGAACCCACCGTCAGGACCACCA
>SKJZ01000042.1 GCA_007121755.1 Halorhodospira sp.
CCGGATCGGCGCCATCGAGTTGGTCAACAAGCGCGGAGGGGACGGCCTCTTTACCGAGGCCGATCTGCAAGTCTTGCAGGTGTTGGCCTCGTCGGCGGCGCTGGCCATCCTCAACGCACGCATGGCGGCCGCCCTGGTGGAGCAGGAGAAGGTGCGCCACGAGTTGGAGTTGGCGGCCGAGATTCAACGCTCTCTGCTACCGCCGGCCGGGGATGCCGACTATCCGGTACACGGCGTCAACGTGGCGGCGCGCCAGGTGTCTGGGGATTTCTACGATTTCTTTCGGCTGCCCGATGGCCGGTTCTGCTTCAACCTGGGTGATGTCTCCGGCAAGGGGATGAATGCCGCCCTGTTGATGGCCAAGACGGCTAGCATCTTTCGTTGTCTGGGGAAGACCCTCCCCGACCCCGGGCGGTTGATGGAACGGGTCAACGCCGAGATCTGTGAAACGGTCACCCGCGGCATGTTCGTCACTATGGTCGCCGGTCTCTTCGACCCGCGCACCGGGGTGGTTCGGCTCGTCAATGCCGGCCACGAGCCGGCGTTGATCTTCGCCGGGGACGGTACGGTCCGGGAAGTCCCGGCGGATGCGCCGCCCCTCGGGATCTCCCCGTTGTTGACGGGAGCGCACGGCTTTCCGGAAGTGGAGGTGGCCCTCGACGGCGGGGTGCTCTATGCCTTTTCCGATGGTGTCACGGAAGGGCGATTGATCGATGGGGGGGCGCTGGGGGGAGATGGTGTGCGGGCGCTGCTGAACGAGGTGGCCGGCTTGCCGGTGCCGGAGCGGTTGGCCTCGGTGGTCCGCCGGTTGGCGCGGCCCGGCCTGGCGCTGCGCGACGATGTGACGATCCTTGCCCTGCAGGATCGGCGGGAGTGGCGTGCCGATCCGGTCCCCAGCAGGGATGAAGAGTGGCTGGTCGCCCTGGAGTTGGTCTCCTCGCCGGATCGATTGCGCCTGGCCCGCGGCGTAGTGGGCGAGGCGGCGCAGCTGTGCGGCTTCAGTGCCGAGGAGGCAGGGGATCTGATTTTGGCGGTGGATGAGGCGTGCCAGAACATCATACGCCACACTTACGGTGGGGCGGCGGACGGGAAAATCTCCATCCAAATCCGTCGCTGCCGGGGTGGCATGGAGGTGTACCTGCGCGACTGGGGAGCCCCTGTCGACCGCGCCCGGGTGAAGCCCCGCGACCTGGAGGATCTCCGTCCCGGGGGGCTCGGTACGCACTTTATCGGAGAGATCATGGATGAGGTGGACTTTCTCCCGCCTCCCGGCGGTGGCGGTGGCGGCAACCTGTTGAGAATGGTGAAACACCTTAAACAGTGAGGATGATATGGAGCACGAGGTGAGGGTGGAAGAGAACGCGGTGGTGATTGTTCTGCGCGGGGATCTCGATCTCGCCACCTCGCGTGATGTACGCCAGGTCTTGCTGAATGCGGTGGCCCAGAAGAAAGCGGTGGTGGTCGATCTGGCCGGTGTCGCCTATATGGACAGCTCCGGTGTCGCCTCGCTGGTGGAGGCGTTGCAGGCCGCCAAGACCGGCGACCGGCCGTTGATCCTCGCTGCCGTCACGCCGGCGGTGCTGCGCGTATTGCAGTTGGCGCGTCTCGATCGCGTCTTCACCATCGAGGCGTCCGTCGACGCCGCCCTGGCTTCTCAAGGCTGAGCCGGATGTCCGACACCGCCGCTCCCCCCGGCGCCGCCGCCCGTTTCGTTGAACGGGTGGGCCGCCGCACTGTGACGGTGGTGGAGGAGGTGGGGAATTGTGCCGTGCTGGTGGGCCAGAGCCTCTATTGGGTCGTGGTGGGGCCGTGGCGGCGCCAGCCGGTACGGATGCGCGCGGTGGTGCAGCAGATGATGGAGATCGGTATCTACGCGATACCGATTATCGCTGTGCTGTCGGCGGCCATCGGCGCCATGCTGGCCATGCTGGGAATTCTCTCGCTCAGGAAGTTCGGCGCCGAGTCCCAGGTGACCTTCGGCATCGCCATCTCCATGGTGCGGGAGTTCGCGCCGCTGATTACCGGAATCCTGATCGCCGGCCGCTCGGGGTCGGCGTTGGCCGCGCGGATCGGCACGATGAAGATCAACCAGGAGCTGGACGCCTTGATCGTCATGGGTATTAGCCCGGTGCGTTACTTGGTGGCGCCGGCGCTGATCGCCATGGTGGTGATGGTGCCGGTGTTGACGATCTTCAGCGGGCTCGTGGGGTTGCTCGCCGGGGGGCTCTACATCGGTTTCGATCTCGGCATCTCCATGGGGGTCTACTTCTCGCAACTCGGCGACGCCTTGGAGGTGGGCGATGTAATGCATGGGCTCGGCAAGAGCTTCGCCTTCGCGGTGCTGGTCACCGTCATCGGGGTTGTCAACGGCGCCGGTGTCCAGGGCGGCGCGGAGGGGGTCGGAAAGGTGACAACCGGTGCCGTGGTTCAGGCGATCTCCGCCATCGTTGTCGCCGATATGGTTTTCGTCCTATTGGCATCCCGGATGGTGTGAAGTGACGGAGCGATCCTCCACGGCGGTCATTGAGGTGGAGCACTTGGTCGCCCACTACGGCGAGCGGAAGATCCTCGACGACGTGACGATGGACGTTCGCGACGGCGAAATCATGGTCATCATGGGCGGCTCGGGCTCGGGTAAGAGCACGCTGCTGCGCTACCTGCTGGCGCTGGATACACCCACCTCGGGGACCATCCGCATCCTGGGTAAAGACTTGGCGGGCATGTCGGACCGGGAGATGGTCGCCCTGCGCCGCCGTACCGGCGTCGCCTTCCAGGGGGGCGCCTTGTTCAGCTCGCTGACAGTGGGGGAGAACGTCATGCTCCCGCTGTATGAGCACACCGATCTCGATCCCGCGACCATGGAGATCATGACCCGCATGAAGCTGGAGGCGGTCAACCTCTCCGGCTTCGAGGATTTGATGCCGTCGGAACTCTCGGGCGGCATGCTCAAGCGCGCGGCGCTGGCCCGGGCGATCATCATGGACCCGCAGATCCTCTTTATGGATGAGCCGTCGGCGGGCCTCGATCCAGTGGCTTCGTCGGCCGTGGACGATCTCATTCTGGGGCTGCGGCAGGCGTTGGGGATGGTCATCGTGGCGGTGACCCACGAGTTGGAGAGCGCGTTCAAGATCGCTGATCGCATCACGGTGCTCGACCAGGGCCACATTCTCTTTATCGGTACTGTGGAGGCGTTGCGGAAAAACCCCAGCGAACGCATTCAAAACCTGCTCCACCGTCGTATGGAGGACGACCCCGTCGATCCGGATGAGTACCTGATACGGCTGACTGGCAAGGATCAACAGGGGGTCCGTCCCGATGAAGAGTAAGAAGATCAACTACCTGATAGTGGGCACGTTCGTCATTGCGGCCGCCGCCATGCTGCTGGTCTCGATACTGCTGTTGTCGGGCCGGACCGGGGCCACCGATAGCTACCACGCCGTCTATCGCAATGTCACCGGGGTCAAGTTCGGCACCCAGGTGCTCTACGAAGGGTACCCGGTGGGGCATGTGGACCGGGTGACGCCGGTCCCGGTGAATGGCGGCGTGGCGTTCCGGGTTGACTTCTCTATCACCCGCGATTGGAGGATCCCCGAGGACAGCCGTGTGCATATCCGGGCGCCGGGGTTGTTGGCCGCCATCACCCTCTTCATCGAGGCCGGGGAGAGCCCGCGTGCCTTGGAGCCGGGGGCGCAGGTGATCGGCGAGGAGGCGCCCGACATGTTCGCCGTGGTCTCCTCAATGGCCAGCGATATCGAGATGTTGGTGGAGGACGCCCTCACACCAATGTTGGCCAGCGTCGAGCGGACCGTCACGGTCCTCGGGGACCTCCTGGAAGAGGACGGACGCCTCTTGATCCACGACATCCTCGCTCTGGTCGACGACGTCCATCGGCGGGTGCCGCCGATCCTCGACCACACGGAGGCGTTCAGTGCTGAAATGAGCAAGGCGGCCACCGAGTTGAGCGCGCTGATGTCGCCGGGGAACCGGGCAATGATGGAGGAGGTGGTGGTCAACCTGAACCGGGTCAGCCAAGAGGCGCGGGGGTTGATGGCCGATGCCGATCGTCTGCTGGAACAGGCGTCCGGAGCGGTGGTCGGTGCCGACGACTTGGTGGGACGTGCCGGAGAGGTGGTCTCCGGAGCTGACCGGATGGTCACCGGCAATCAGGAGGCGGTGGATGCGGCTGTCGCCGACTTGCGCTACGTCAGTGAATCGATGGCGCGGCAGGTGGACACCATCAGCCATAATTTGGAAGGCGCGGCGCGTAATCTCAACGAGTTTACCCGCCAAATCCGGCAGAATCCGGCGCTGCTGCTGGGCGGGTCGGCGCCCCAGGATGATGAGGAGGCGGCCACCGAGCGTTGACGGAGAGGGCGATGAGAAGACTCAGACCGTGGAGGGGCTCGAAAAGCCGGAGTCCGGGGGGGCGGGGGGCGCCCATCCAGGGACGCCGTGAATCCTTGCGCACTATGCATTCCTGCCTCGTGCGCAAGTCCGGCCCGGCCCTCCATGGCCGGGCGTTCGCCGCTGTGCGGCGAACCCCTGGAGGCTTGACGGGCGCCATCCAGGCGGCCGACACCCTGGATGGCGTCCCCCCGCCCCCCCGGACTCCGGCTTTTCGAGCCTCCGTGTGGGTGGTGGCCGTTTTCCTGGTGGTGGCCGCCTGCGCCTCGCCGTCGCCGGTGCCCCAGGACAACTACTACCGGCTGACCGTGCCGCCGCCGGAGTCGGGGTCGGTGCTGCTGGAGGGCGTGGTCGAGGTGGAGCGTTTCGCCGCCGACGGCGTGATCGCCGGCCGGCCCATCGTCTACTCGGACCGCGCCGCGCCGCACGAGGTGCGGGAGTACCACTACCACTTTTGGGTCGAGCCGCCGGCGGTGATGTTGCGGAACGAGTTGGTGGACTACCTGCGGGCGGCCGGGGTCGCCGAGGCGGTGGTTACACCGGAGTTGCGGTTGCGCAGCGATTACGTGATCAGCGGCCGGGTGCGGCGCCTCGAACGGGTGGTGGGGGACGATCCGGGCACGGTCCTGGAGTTGCAGTTGTCGGTACTGCGCCGGGGTGATGATGCGCTGCTGCTCTTGGAGACCTACCGGGTGGAGACCCGCGACGCCCCGGAGAGTGTCAGCGCCGCCGTGCTCTCCCTCAATGGGGCGCTGGCCGAGATCTTCGCCCGCTTGGTGGCCGATCTCTCCGGCGGCCGCATCAGCGGGTAGCTGTCCCGCACCCCAGGCGGCCGCAGGACC
>SKJZ01000270.1 GCA_007121755.1 Halorhodospira sp.
GCCGCCAGCCGCTTCCAGAGGAAACTGGGCCGGACGTGGTACTCGCCGGGGAACTCCGGATAGGGGTATTGCTTGAGGACGTCCACCCGGATGGCGTTGCGTTTCTCGCCGGTGACGCCGTGACGGCCCGCCATCTCCAAGTGGGTGCCGTCGATGGTGTCGGCCGGGTAGGGGGTGCCGTGGAGGGTGCCGTCACCGGTCTCGCACAACCCTTCGACACCGGCGAAGGCGGCCCGCTCGGCAGCGGGGATTTCCCGCCAGGCGCTAAGGATATCGGCGAGGCAGGTGGGCTTCATGACGTCGTCGGAATCCAACACCATCAATAGCTCACCGCGGGCGAGTTCGACCGCGGTGTTGTGGGCGCGGTGCTTTCCGCCGTTGGGTTGGCGGTGGTAACGGACAGGAATGCCGTACTCCCGCTCCCATCCCCGGACCACCGCCTCGGTGCTGTCCGTGGAGCCGTCGTCCACCACCACGATCTCGTAGTCGTCCACGGTCTGACAACGGACGCTGTCCAGCGCCCGGCCGATGGTGTCGGCGCGGTTGTAGCTCGGGATGAAGACGGTGAAGGTGGGGCGGTCGCTCATGGCGGTGATGATGGCATGGGATGCGGTGGAGTGGGTAATGGGCGGCGGCTTGCCGTCTGGACGACCGCGCCGATTCTGGCATACTGTCCCGCCTCGTGGACGGGGAGGTTCCTGTGAAGGTCATCTACCTGGTGGGCATGGGCCGCAGCGGCTCCACCCTGCTCGATATCCTGTTGGACGCCCACAGCAATGTGCGCGCCTTGGGCGGCGTGCGCCGGTTGGCGCACTACGCCAGAAAACACCCCTGCCCTTGCGGGGCGCGCAGCTTCTACGACTGCGATTTTTGGGGCCAGGTCAATAGCGAGCTGGAACGGCGCCTGGGGCGGACGCTCGAAACGCTGGACGTCCACGCCAAGGACCCCGAGATCTTCCGGCGGGACAACAAGACCCTGTTCGAAGTGGTCTCCGAGGTCGCCGGCGTGGAGTACGTCACCGACAACTCCAAGAGCGTGGTCCGGCTGCGCCGGCTCATGGCGATCCCCGATCTCGAGGTGATTCCGATCCACAACCTCAGGGATCCGCGGGGGCGCGCGGTCTCCGTCCACAAGCGGAAGCAGCAGATCTACATCCCGAACCTCACCTATTCGCACCGCGCGGCGCGGCTGTACCGGCTATTGCGCAACGAGCCCCATATCGTGGTGAACTACGAGAAGCTGGCCGCGGACCCGCAACGCTATCTCGAGGCGTTGATGAAGCGTCTGGGCATGGAGTTCGAGCCGCAACAACTGGAGTGGGCCGATCTGCCCCACCACAACATCGGTTCCGCCGACGTTTTGCGTGCCACCGACGGCAGCGCCATTCGGCCCGATATCGGTTGGCGGCAGAAGCTGCCGCCCCATCAGCAGAAGCTGATCAACCTCATCGCCTGGCCGGGGCGGTATCTCAACGAGCGTAAGGAGCGCCGCTGGGGCGTGAAGGTCGATTAGTCGGCCGGACCGTTGAACGCTCCCGGTTGCGGCGGCCGCATCAGCGGGTAACTGTCCCGCACGCCCGGTGGACGCAGGACCGGGAACATGCGCTGGGCCCAGCGCAGCACCAGCACGCTCGGACTGTTCATCAGCACCTTGGCCATGGGGTACTGCCAGAGCAGGCGGTCCACCGCATCATTGGGCTCGAAGGGGGTGTCGCCGATGCCGTCGCCTGTCAGGTCCCACCCCAGGTAGTTGCTCCAGTAATTGCCGCGCCCCTCGTGAGACCACTCCTGCTCCCGGGTGGCCACGTACATCACTTGCGTCCGATTGTTGATGAAGGCGTTGCCGTGGAAGACGTTCCCTTCCGAGCCGGCGGTGAGGTGGACGCCGATCTCCGCCCGGGCGAAGACGTTGTCGCGGATCTCGTTGAACGGGGAGTTGTAGATGAAGAGCGCCTTGCCCTCGGCGCCGGCGATGCGGTGGGCGCCGGCCCCGCCGGGCGTGGTGCCGCGCAGTGTGTCCACCGAGATGTTCTCGGCGATCACCGAGTCGACGATGAAGTTGAGCAAAAAGGCGTAGTTCTGGTCATTCTCGGAGCGGTTGCCGACTACGGTGAGATAGCGTGACTGCATCAGCGCGTAGCCGAGCCGGTTGTCGTGGGAGAAGTTGTCGCGCACCTCGTTGCTCTGGGAGTACATGTAGTGGATGCCGTACCGCTGGTGGCGGAGACGATTGCCCACCAGCCGGTTGTGGTGGCTGACCTCGATGTAGATGCCGTCCCGGGCCTCCCAAATCTCATTGCCGATCACCTCGGCGCCGGTGGCGGCGTAGAGGCGGATGCCATCCCCTCGGTCCTGGGAACGGAGGGCGGTATCGCCGGAGATGCGGTTGCCGGCGATGCGCACGTCATCCGTCCCGTCGACCCAGATGCCGAAGCCGCGCGCCTCGATGCGGTTGTCCTCGACGGCGGCCCGGGTGGCGTCCCGGCGGACGAAGAGGGCGCTTTCCAGTTTGCCCAGATCGGCCCCGCCGTTGCGCAACCGCAGGCCGCGGACTGTGACGTCCGGGGCCGCGATCTCCAGCACGTTGCCCCGCCCGCCGCCGTCCAGGATGGCACCGGGCTTGCCGGTCAGGCGCAGCGGCCGGGGGACCACGAAGTTGCCCTCGTGGACCCCGGCCGCCACGCGGACTTCAGATCCCTCCGGCGCGGCGTCCAGGACGGCCTGCAGGGGGACGGGGTCGGTCAAGCTTCCACCAGCATCCGGCCGGCCATCTCCATGTGCAGCGCGTGGCAGAACCACGTGCAGTAGTACCAGTAGACTCCCGGCTTGTCCGCGACGAAGGTCACCGACGAGGTCTGCTGCGGGTTCACCTCCATAGAGATGCCGTAATTGATGATGGCGAAGCCGTGGCTCAGGTCCTCGATGCGGTCGAGGTTGGTGACGACGACGGTGACTTCGTCGCCTTGTTTGACGCGGAAGTGGTCCATCCCGTACTCCGGCGCCACGGCGGTCATGTAGACCCGCACCTTGTTGCCGTCGCGGATCACCGTGTTGTCGGTTTCCAGCGTTACGCCGTCTTCCGCGGCCATGCGGCGCGCACCCTCCCACCATGGGTCGTTGCGGTCGAAAACCTGGATGGTGTTGACCTGGTCGGGCCGGCAGATGATGCAGTCGTGGGGTTCGGCGAAGGCCGGGCCGTCGTGGAGCAGCACCATCTCCTCGCCGGAGATGTCGATGAGCTGATCGTTCTCGGCGTGGAGCGGGCCGACCGGCAGAAAGCGGTCCTTCGAGAATTTGCTCAGCACCATCAGCCACTTGCCGTCGGCCTCCGAGGTCTCGGCGAGGCTGGCGTTGATGTGACCGGGCTGGTAGTGGACGTCCAGCTTCTGCCGGATGTAGTTGACGTCCTCGCCCTGGTAGTGACGGATGGCGTCTTCGACGTTCCACTTCACCACTTGGCTGTCGATGAAGAGGGTGGTATAGGCGTTGCCGCGCCCGTCGAAGGTGGAGTGCAGCGGCCCCAGGCCCAGTTCCGGCTCGGCGACCACCACGTCGCGCAGCCCGATCCGGTCGTCGAAGAGGTCGGGGAGCATGCGGGTGTCGATGACCGAGCAGGTGGGGGAGAGCTTGCCGCCGGCGATCAGGTACTTGCCGTCCGGGGTGGCGTTCATGCCGTGGGGGCTTCGCGGGATCGGGATATAGCGGGTGAAGGGGTTCTCGCCGCGCCCGTCCACCACCGGCACCTCGTTGTCGCCGAAGGTGACGTAGTTGCCCAGGCGGACCGCCTCCTCGATGCGCGGGATGTCGAAGACCACCACCCAGTCCCGCTCCGGACGCATCTTTTCCGAGAGGGTGACCCCCCGCTCCGAGTTGTAGCAGGTGGAGGCGGCGAAGCGGCCGGAGTAGTCGGCGTTGGTGTTGTCGAGGTTGCCGTCGACCCAGACCTGCCACGCCACCTCCATGGTGTCGCCGTCGACGGCGGTGAAGACCGACCAGTAGTGTTCCGGCGCGTCGAGGTGGCGGCCGTCGTTGGGCAGCGGCACGATCATCTCCCCGTTGCCGAAGACGTAGCCGGTCCGCGGGACCTTCTGCAACCGCAGGCCGTGGATCGCGTGGGCGTTGGGGATGGTGACCATCTTGTCGCAACGCATGATGTCCACGCGGATGCGCGCGATGCGGGTGTTCAGCTTGTCGTGAACGAAGAGGTAGCGGCCGTCGTACTTACCGTCGGTGTAGCTCATGTGGACGTGGTGGAGGTCGCCGTTCTGGAACTTGGCGCTCTCTCCCATGACGGCTAGGCTTTCGTTGGTCTGGCCCCAGCCGGTGGCGCTCTCCCGGTTGAAGACCGGGATGCGGGCGAACTCGCGCATGGACGGAACGCCCAGGACCCGGACCTCGCCGGTCTGGCCGCTGCTCCAGAAGCCGTAGTAGTCGTCGAGCTGTCCCGGGGGGACGTGGATGTCGGCGGCTTCGTGCCGGGCCGCCTCGGCGGAGGGGCTGCGCGACAGGGTGCCGATGCCGGTCGCGGCGCCAGCCACCCCGGCGGTGCCGACAAGGGCGCTGTTGACGAGAAAGCGCCGGCGGCCCTCGTTGGCCAGGGGTTCCTCCTCGGGGGTTGGAGGCTGTTGGGGGTCTCGCGGTTTCATCAGGGTAATCCTCAGTATGGGGGATTACCTTCAGCGTAGACTCCGGTTTTTTGCACGCCACACGGTACGGGTCAGGAGTCGCCCCGGCCCGCTGCGGCTCACCCCTCTCCGTTCAACAGCTCCGACAACTGCCGGTACCGCCGGTAGCGGGCGTCCACCTCCGCTTGGGCCGCGGCGTTCAGTTCCTTTGCCGTGTCGGGATGGCTGCGCGTCAACTGGTGGAAGCGGGGCTCCGTCTCCATGTACTCGCTGAGCGGGATGCTCGGCGCCTTCGACTCCACCACCAGCGGGTTCTTGCCCTCGGCGAGGCGGTCGGGGCGGTGGCGGAGCAGCGGCCAGTGGCCGCTCTTGACGGCCAACTCCTGCTGCCGCAGCCCGCAGCCGCTGGCAAGGTCGACGCCGTGGGCGATGCACGGGCTGTAGGCGATGATCAACGACGGTCCCGGATGGGCCTCGGCCTCCAGGAAGGCGTTCAGGGTCTGTTTGTCGCGGGCGCCGAAGGCCACCTGGGCGACGTAGACGTTCTCATAGGCCATGGCGAAGAGGGCCAGGTCCTTCTTGGCGCTCGCCTTGCCGGCCACCGAGAACTTCGC
>SKJZ01000181.1 GCA_007121755.1 Halorhodospira sp.
CGCCGCCTGACCGCCGACATCCCGATCGCCCGCTTGGCGCGGCGCGGTCCGCTGGTGCGTTGCTCCCCGGAGACCCCGGTGGTGGAAGCGGCACGGAAGATGCGTGAGGCCCACCGCGGCGCCGTAATCGTGATGGAGAATGATACGCCGATCGGTATATGGACGGAACGCGACGCCCTGCTTGTCGATCCGAACGACGCCTCGGCCCTGTCCGCCCCGATCCGCGGCGCCATGAGCGCCCCGGTCCACGCCATTCCCGCCGACCGCACTTGGCGGGAGGCGACCGCGACAGCCGGTAAGAACGGCGTTCGTCACCTGCTGGTGACAGATCCCGATAGCGGAGAACCGTTGGGCGTCGTCTCCCAGTCCGACATGGTACGGAACCAGGGCATCGAGGCCTATGTGCAGTTGCGGGAGGCGCGCGCGGCTCTACGCAACCCGCCGTTCACGGTCTCGCACGCCGATGGCGTCGGCCACGCGGCGGCCCTGATGGCGCGGGAGGAGCAGTCGGCGGTGCTGGTCCAATACCCCGACGGCGAACGAGGCATTCTGACCGAACGGGACGTACTGGCGGTGTTGGCATCGGGCGGCGAGGCGGCCGCCACGGCCGGCGAAGCCGCGAGCCGCCCGCTGATTGTCACCGAGGCCGGCGCCAGCCTGCTGGAGGTACGCGCTCAACTGCACCGGCTGGACATCCGGCGCATCGGCATCGCGGACGAGGCGGGCACCCTGCTGGGTCTGGTCTCTCTAGAAGATCTTCTGCTCTGCGAACAGGAGGCGTTGTTCGACGCCCTATCGGAGTGCGGCGACCAAGGCGCCGAGAAAGAGAAGCAGCCTATCCCGGTACGGCGCGGTCCGCTGGACGGGCTGGACGGGCGCATCGTTGCCCAGGCCTGGGAAGCGGTCATGGTGACCGATGCCGACAACCGGATCATCCGTGTCAACGCGGCCTTCAGCAGGATCACCGGTTACCGTGAAGAGGAGGTACTGGGACGGACGCCGGCGGTTTTAAACGCCCACGTCCACAGCGCCGAATTCTATGACGACTTGTGGGATGAACTGCTGGCCACGGACGGCTGGCGGGGCGAGCTATGGAGCCGGCACAAGGACGGCACCCTCCACCTCCATCAGCTCTCCATCTCCGTGTTGCGGGACCGGGACGGCGCGGTCACGCACCACGTCGGCATGTTCACCGATCTGACCTCGCTCCACCAGCGGGAGCGGCACTACCGCAACATCTTCGAACACACCACGGTCGGCATCGCCGAGTTGGATCTGGACGGCACCATCCGGGTCGCCAACCCGGTCTTCGAGAGAATGGTCGGCTGGTCGGACGAAGAGATGGTCGGATACCCCCTGTTCGACTTGATCCACCACGACGACCGGGAGCAGTGCCGCCCACTCTGGACGGCGCTGGCCGAGGGGCGCTCGGAGCGTTATACGCGGGAAGAGCGTTTCATCACCCGCGACGACGCGGAACGGTGGCTGGAGGCGACCGCCACGCTGGTTCGGGATGACGACGGCCGGCCCGAGTCGGTGATCTACGTCGCGGTCGATATCAACGATCGCCGGCAACGGGAAGAGGAGTTGGAGCGGCGCATCGCCTTCGACCACCTCACCGGGGCGTACAACCGGATCAAGCTGGAACACCAACTGGAGACCGAGACCCGCAAGGCCGACCGCGTCGGCTACGACGTCACGCTGGTGATGTTCGACGTGGACCGTTTCAAACGGGTCAACGATACGTTGGGCCACGACGTAGGCGACCGCGTCCTCCAGGAGCTGGTCCGGCGGGTCCAGAGCCGCATCCGGGAAACCGACATGCTCGCCCGCTGGGGTGGCGAGGAGTTCATGCTGATGCTCCCGGGTACCGACTACCACGGGGGGATGCAGCTCGCCGAAACCATCCGCCGGGAGATCGCCGAGACCCCCTTCCCCGAGGCCGGCACCGTGACGGCGAGTTTCGGTGTCGGCATCTACCACTCGGGGGAGCCACTGAAGCCGCTGATCAAGCGTGTCGATCAAGCGCTCTACCGGGCCAAGGACGAGGGGCGTAATCGCGTGGTGGGAGCGGAGGAGAAGCCGTAGAGTGGAAGCCGCGGCCGCGTCACCCCCAGGCGACGCTCTCCACCCCCCGGACCGCACCGCGAACCGCCGGGATACGCCGTGGCGCGACGCTCACCGCAGTCACGCCGCTCTCCACCAACCTCCTCGTGAAGCGCGGATTGCCGGCCAACTCGCCGCATGCGGCCAGCGGCTTACCCGCCGCGCCGGCGGCCTCGGCCATCCACCGGATCAGCGTCCACAGGGCCGGGTGCTCGAAGACCTCTTCGGTGTCGCAGCAGTCGCTATGCCGGTCCACTGCCAACAGGTACTGAACCAAGTCATTGCTGCCGATGCAGCCGAAATCCATCACCCGATAGAACTCCCGCGCCTGAAGACAGGCGGCCGGCACCTCGAACATCACCCCGTGGTGTACTGTGCCTGCGTCGATCCCGACGACCGCGCGGCGGAAACGGGCGCGCAGCTCAAGGAACTCGTCCACGTTGCCGACCATCGGGTAGATAACGTGGACCGCCCCGTGCCGTGAAGCACGGGCCAGCGCACGCGCCTGCGGCGTGAAGAGTTCATCCCTGGCCAGTAACAGACGGCTCCCCCGGCAACCCAGGGCAGGATTTTCCTCCGCTGGCAACCGCAGCCACTCGGCCGTCTTGTCGGAACCGAGATCGAGCATCCGCACATGCACTGGCCGCCCGGCCATCGCCGTGACGGCCTCGGTATACCGCTCTTCCTGCTCATCTTCGGTCAGTGGACGCCGCCAAGCCAGCACATCGGTCTCGGTACGGTAGACACCGATCCCTTCGGCGCCGGCGGCCACCGCATCCTGGACGTCGTCGCGGTGGTCGACGTTGGCCAGTACCCGCAGCTCCGGCACCGGAGTGCTCGCGGCCGGCCGCCGCCGACCCCTTCCCGACCAGCTCCGCACCGTCTTTTCCGCCGGATCGAGCACCACCTCCCCGGTATCGCCGTCTATTAGAATCCGCGCGTTGCACGGGACTGTCTCGTGCGGATCCCGGACCCCTCCGACCACCGGCAATCCCAAAGCACGCGCGAGAATCGCGGCGTGGGAGAGCGCCCCGCCCCGCTCGACAATGAAGCCACGCGTATTGCAGTTCGCCTCAACCACCAGCTGGGAGGTCAACTCCGTGGTGACGACGATATGGTCGTTGCCGAGGGGGCACTCACCGGGCGGACAGTGCTGCACGTCCCGGCAGCGGCAGAAGGGCATGACGCGGCGGAGACGGCTGACCAGCCCCTGTCTCAATTCGGCGATGTCGGCGGCCCGTTCACGCAAATACTCGGTCTCCACCGCGCGCAACTGGGCCTCGTAAGCGCCCAGTTGCCGCTCCACGGCGCTCTCGGCATCGACCCGCTGAGACTCCATGATTTGAAAGAGGCGGCGGCGAAGGTTCGGGTCTTCAAGGAAGGTCCGTTGGGCGAGAAAGATGTCGGCCATCTCCGCGTCCAGCCTAGCCTTGGCCGCCTCGGCCATGGCCGTGAGGCGCTCCACCATCCACGCCAAGGTTTCATCAAGACGGCCCCCTTCGCGGACCACATCCGGCGCTCCGGCGGACTCGTGCTCCGCCGCCGGCCAGCAGTAGAGGCAGGCGCGCCCAACACTGACTCCGGGGGCCACCGGCGCCCCGGTCAATCGCACTTCATCCGCCGCTGGGGCCATGGGACTTCTCCTCCGGGAGGGCGTCCCCCTTGCGCCGCCGAAGGCAAGCGCTGCGGGCACCCTCTCTATCTTATTGGCCGGCGACCACACTGTATCGAATGCGCTGGGCCACGCTGACCTCATTAGACAGGGTAGTTCGCAACCGGTTCAGCCGCCGCACAAGAGGTGCGGCACATCACCGCAACCCTCTCCGTATATTCCTGCAAAGAGTCCTGAAAAGCCGGCGCCGGGGGTGGCGGTGATGCCCCATCCAGGGACGCCGTGAATCCGTCCCTGGAGGCTTGGCGGCCGCCATCCAGGCGGCCGACACCCTGGATGGGCATCACCGCCACCCCCGGCGCCGGCTTTTCAGGACTCTTTGCAGAGGCCACAGTTGACGGCATGCAGAATCTCTGCCGAAATAGATTGCAGTGATCTCCGTGCGGTAATCCCAGGTGAGCAACCCCGGCCACGTCATACGCTGGATCGTTCTCTTTCTCGGCGCTGTCGCGCTCATCGCGCTGATACTCGCCGCGCCGTTGAGCGACGCCTTTTTGGCGAACCCCGTTTTTAATGGCACCATCGCCCTCGTCCTGGCCGTCGGCATCGCCATCAACATTCGCCAGATCGTGCGCCTGGGACCGGACGCCGACTGGATCAGAGAGGTCCACCGCCACGGCGAGAGCCCCGGCTCGCTGCCGCGCGGCACGCTGCTGTTGCCGCTCTCCCGCGCCCTCGGCCAACACAAGCCGGCCCGCGTATCGATGTTGACCATGCGTACCGTACTGGACGGCATCCGCTCCCGGCTCGATGAGGGGCGGGATCTCTCCCGCTACTTCATCGGCCTGTTGGTCTTTCTTGGACTGCTCGGAACCTTCTGGGGTCTGCTCGATACGCTCGGCTCCGTCGGCGCGGTGATCGGCGCGCTGAGCCCCACCAGCGACGACGCCGCCGGCCTGTTCGAACAGTTGCGCACCGGACTTGAGGAGCCGTTGGGCGGCATGGGCACCGCCTTCTCGTCTTCGCTGTTTGGTCTCGGCGGGGCTCTGGTTCTCGGTTTTGTCGACCTGCAGACCGGCCATGCGCAGAACCGTTTCTACAACGAGTTGGAGGAGTGGCTTTCAGGCATTACCCGCAGCGGCGGCATGATTGGCGAGGGAGATCAGCCAGTACCGGCCTACATCGAGGCGCTGCTGGAGCAGACCGCCGACAGTCTGGAAAAGCTGCAACGGACCGTGGCCCAGAGCGCCGAAGAGCGGATGAATACCGACACCGGGATGGCCCAACTGGCTCATCGGGTAGCGGACCTGGCGGATCATATGAAGAGCGAACAGCGCGTCGCCGCGCAGCTCTCTCGCCAGCAGGCGGAATTCCAGGACGCGGTGGAACGGCTGGCGGAGGGAGCCGCCACTACCGCTGAGGCCGACGGGGCGATGCGCGGCCACTTGCGGAATCTCGAATCGGCCCTGTCCCGCCTGTTGGAGCTGTTGCCCACCGAACGGGCCAAACTGGGTGAGGAACTGCGCGGCGAGGTCCGCCTCCTGGCGCGCACATTGGCGGCCGGCCGGACCCCCGGCCGGGAGGAGTAATGTTCAGCGCCGGCCGCCGCGGGCGCAACCGTGTCGATATCTGGCCGGGGTTCGTGGACGCCCTGGCAACACTGCTTCTGGTCTTTGTCTTCATGCTGACGGTCTTTATGACCGCCCAGCACTATCTAAGCGACGCCCTCACCGAGCGCGATCAGACGTTGGAACAGCTCCGCGCCGACTTGGCGGAGCTGGCCGACGTACTCGCGATGGAGCGCCGCGAACGCGCTGCGGTGGAGAGCGAGCTGGCCGAGGTTTCGGGCCGCCTGGAGACGACTCTCAGCGAGCGCGCGGTGGCCCGCGCCCGGGCCACCGAATTGGAGTCAGAGGCCCGGGCGTTGCGATCCCAACTGACCGAAACGCAACGCATGCTGGCGGCCTCCCGCGAACGGGAGTCGTCCCTTGAGGAGCGTCTCGCCGCGGCGGAAGAGGAACAGCAGGAGACGGCCGAGACCCTGGCCCGGCGCGAAGCTGAGATCACCGTGGCGCGCCGCGACCAATTGGCGCTGCGGCAACGGCTGGAAGAGACGGAGGACCGGGTGCGCGCTCTATCCGAGGAGCGGGACGAATTGACGGCGCGTCTGGCCCGCAGGGAGGAGGATCTGGCCGCGATGGAGGCGCGGGAGACGGCGCAGCGGACCCGCCTTGACGAACTGCGCGAAGAGATCGTGGCGTTGCGCCAACAGCTCTCGGCGGTCAGTGCCGCGCTCGATATCGCCGAGACCACCGTCGAGGCGCAACGCGTCGAAATCGAAGATCTGGGGCGGCGGCTCAACATCGCCATGGCGGAGCGCGTGCAGGAACTCGAACAGTACCGTTCCGAGTTTTTCGGCCGGTTACGCCGGGCGCTGGAGGATCACCCAGACATTGAGGTGGACGGCGACCGCTTCCGTTTCCAGTCCGAACTGTTCTTCGAGACCGCCTCGGCCCAGATTGAGCCCGCGGGCCGAGAACAGATCCGCCTGCTCGCCGAGACCATCCACGATCTCGACGACCGCATCCCCGACGACCTCGAGTGGGTGCTCCAAGTGGAAGGGCACACCGACCGCCGCCCCATCAGCACTGCCCGCTTCCCGAGCAACTGGGAACTCTCCTCGGCACGGGCACTCTCCATCGTCCATGCGCTGATGGAGGAAGGCGTCCCGCCGGAACGGCTTGCGGCCGCCGGGTTCGGGGAACATCGGCCAGTGGACGACGCCGATACCGCGGAGGCCTACGCGCGCAACCGGCGCATCGAGTTACGCCTTACCGACGGCTGACCCCGCTCTCGCCGGTCTCCGTCTCCGCCTCCATCTCGGCCTGCCGGCGCTCGCGCAGCTCCCGCCCCCGGCGCAGTTCACGGCGTATCCACCAAAACGCCGCGACGAAAAAGAGCACATTGAGCAAAATACCAATAAGCCAGAAGAACCCGAGTTCCTCGTTCACACAACCCCCGTTACCCGCTTCGAGGCACTTCGCGCAACTCCACATCGATGTCGCGCGTCTCGCCTTCGCGCCAAATCGTTAACTGTACCGTTTCTCCGGCCTGGCGGGCAAAGACGATGCGCTGGAGAGACCGGGCATTGGTGATCTCCTCGCCGTCCACGGCGACAATCACATCGCCGCCCGCCGGCAACATCCGCTCGTCGACATCGACTCGAAATTCCGCTCCCTGCAAGCCGACCTGCTCGGCCGGGCTGCCGGGCTCCACTCTGACAATCATCACGCCCCATTCCGGCAAGCGCAGAGTGCGCAATAGGTCGTCGGGGTAAGCGTCGAGCGCGATCACCGAGACACCAAGCCGCGCCCGGGAGGTCAAGTCGGTCAAGCCGCCGGCCAGCAGATCGTCCAGACTCTCCCGCAACAGATTGCTGGGAACGGCGAAACCGACGCCGATAAAGCCGCGCTGCCCGCCAATGCCCATCCCGGGCAGAATGGCCGTGTTCACGCCGACGACCTCACCCCGCGAACTGAGCAACGGCCCGCCCGAATTTCCGGGGTTGATGGCCGCATCGGTCTGGATCATCGGGATCTCCAACTGCCCCACGCCGGGCAGGTCACGCCCCACCGCCGAGACGATACCGGTGGTCACCGTGGAGTGCAGACCGAACGGGTTGCCGATAGCGATCGCCTTCTGCCCGGCCAGCACCTGGTCCGAGTCGGCCAGCGGGATCGGCTCAAGATCGTCGGGCACCACGTCGGGATCTTTGGGCTGCAGAAGCGCCAAATCGTAGAGCGCGTTGGCCCCCACGACCCGGGCCGGAACCGGGTCCCGGCCGGGAAAGACGACTTCCAATGTGGCGTGAGGCAGTAATTCTGCCCCGTCGGAATCCAACGCCGCTTTCACGACATGGTAGTTAGTGACAATATGCGCTTGGTCATCGATGACAAATCCGCTCCCGGCGCCTTGGCGGCGGTGCGGCCGGCGCTCCGGAAAACCGAAGAACTCCCGGAACCGGGGGGGGATCATCTCCTCCGGAAAGCCTTGAAAGGGATCGACATGCTCGCCCCGGACCGTAACGTTGATGGCCACCACCGACGGGCCGTAGCGCTGGAAGACCTCCACCGTATTGCGCTCGTCCTCCAACAACTCCGCCGTTCCACCGGCGGTGGCGTGGGTGGTTCCGAACAGCAGAGCGATTAGAATCAGCAGGAGGCCGTGAAAGGCCGGCCGGTACAAACGGTATCCGATCGCCATCTCACCTTCCTTTTTTATCAATCACATATGAAGACTGACACGATATGTTGGCCGTAAGCTTCTTACTAGCCTTACGTAAAGCATTGTCGGGGTGAAGGGCTCTACGGGGGCGTCGGCGGCATGGATGCCGCCGTCGAGCGTACAGGGATGTATTCACAGCGCCCCCCGTAGAGCCCTTCACCCCGACAATGCTTTACGTAAGGCTAGTAACCCACAATGTAGACCACGGGTCACAGGCCGAGTGACGCGCCTTCCCGCCGGTGATCCGCCGCTCCGCGGAGAAGACCGCTGCCGGGGACCACCTCGACGCCGTGCAACCCACTGTTGAGCGGAGTAATCTCAACCTTATGGCCGCGCCGGCGGAGCGCATCGGCGAGATCTTCGACCGGCGTTCCCTCTTCGAGTTCCGTCGGCCCGTTCCGGTTGACCACGTTGGGCAGCGCAATCGCCTCCTCCATGGTCAACCCCATATCGGTTAACGCCACGATACGTTGGACCACGTAACCGATAATCCGCGGCCCGCCCGGAGAACCGACGGCCCCGATCAAGCGCCCGTCTTGATCGAGCAACAGCGTCGGCGCCATCGAACTGCGCGGGCGCTTGCCGGGCTCTGGCCGGTTGGCGACGGGACGCCCCTCTTCGTCCTCCGACCGGAAGGCGAAGTCGGTCAACTGATTGTTCAGCAAGAACCCGCGGACCATAACGCGTGAGCCGAAGGCCTGCTCGATGGATGTCGTCATGGAGACGGCGTTGCCGTCGAAGTCGACCACCGACAGGTGGCTGGTGGAGGGCGCCTCCCTGTGGACCGGCTCGCCGATCAGCCATGCCGGCAATCCCGGCCACGCCTCACCCATGCTGCGCTCCGGATCGATACAGCGGGCGCGGGCGGCGAGATAGTCGGCATCGAGCAACGCCTCCACCGGCACTGGCGTGAAGTCCGGATCGGCAAGGAATCGCTCACGGTCGGCAAAGGCCAACCGCGACGCCTCGGCCAGCAAGTGGGCACCGCCGGCGGTCCGGGTATCGAGCTCTTCGGGGTCGAATTGCTGAAGAATACCGAGGATCTGCAGGAGCGTCACGCCGCCGCTGGTGGGGGGAGGCATGCCGCAGATCCGCGCGTCCCGATACGAGCGGCACACCGGTTCGCGGCGCACTGCCCGGTATCCCGCCAGATCCTCTGCGGTCAGCGCTCCCGGGTTGTCCTCGGCATGCTGCACCGCAGCGGCAATATCCTCCGCAATGGGACCGTAGTAGAAGGCGTCGGCGCCCTCCACCGCGACCCGCTCCAGCACCGCAGCGAACTCCGGATTGCGTAGCTGGTACCCGACCGGCAGTGGTTCCCCGGACTCGGTGTAGAAGTAGGAATGCGCCGCGGGATAAGTATCCAAATGGCTGTCCGCGCCGATGAGCCGGTGCAGCCTGGGACTGACGGGAAAGCCGTTTCGCGCGAGTTCAATGGCCGGTTCGAATAGGGCATCCCAGGGCAACGCCCCGTGGTCAGCGTGGAGGTCCTCCAACATGCGTAACAGGCCGGGCACGCCGACCGCCCGCCCCCCGACCACCGCGCGTCGGTAGCCGATGGTATCCCCAGTGTCATCGACGAAGAGATCGGAATCCACCCCGTCCGGCGCGGTCTCCCGGCCGTCATACGCAACAATACCACCAGCTTCGCCTGAGTAGTGCAGCGCAAACCCACCCCCGCCGATCCCGCTGGACTGGGGCTCCACCAAGTTCAACACCATCTGGGCCGCGATGGCCGCGTCCGCGGCGCTGCCACCGGACGCCAGCATCTCGCGTCCGGCCTCGGCCGCCAGTGGATTGGCCGCCACGACCATCGCCCCCTCGGCCTCGGCGGCCCCCGGATGGTCCGCGCCGTAACGATCGGCGGCGGCGCAACCGGCTAGAACGGCTGGAAACAGGATGAGTGCAATAGCGCGGCGCATGGACATGGGCATAACCTCCCCAGGGCCATTCTACGCACCACCGGCGATAGCGGAATAGGCCGCAAGCCGGGGGGCGCCCCCGGCTTGCGTTCGGGATATCAGAAATCGAACGACGGGGCCGGACGCTTATGAGCTACGCCTTCATGGCACTCGATGCAGGTCTCGCCGTCCTCTTTGGCCTGCTGGTGCTGATTCCGTCCACGCCGACTCTGGACCTCGAGATTCATGGCCTCGGCAGTGTGGCAACTCCGGCAAGTAGCCGAATCGGTCCGGACCAGCCAGTCCTGGACCTTTTCGGCCAAGTACTCACGCCGCTCATCATACTTCTCCCGAGTGTCGATCGTACCTCTGATCTGATGCCAGACATCGGACGAGGCGCGCACCTTGGCAACCATCTTGGGGAAAAATGCATCGGGCACATGGCAATCGGCACACCCCGCCCGCTGTCCGGACGCGTTGCTATAGTGATCGCTTTCACGCCACTCATCAGCCGCCCACTCCATCGTGTGGCAGGAGGTACAAAACTCCGAGGTGTTCGTATACTCCACAGCAGCATTGAACGACACGGTGCCGAGCACCCCGACAACAATACCGATGGCGGCCACGGTCAAAACCGCGAAGCGTACGGAGCGAACCGCCAAACGGTCCCAAAAGCCTTTAATCAAACTCATTACCCGATGCTCCCTCGTGCTCCCCGCCGCCAGTTACGCCAGCCGAGACCTACTTTAATAAGATTACAAAGCGTAAAGAACCACTGAAAGCCGCCCCTTGCGGCCGACCTTCTACACCCAGCTGAATAAGAGAAAACGCATCAAGGAGGTGGGCGGACCGCGCCCGCCCACCTAACAGCGATCTCGCCGTTTAGCCGAAGATCTCTGCTACCAGGTTGTTGTACCAGCTCTCCGCGTAGAGTACTTCCCGCTCGAAGAACTCGTCCGGAGCGTCCGCCGGGGACAGGCCGCTGGAGACGACGCCGATGTTGGCATCATCGCCTCTGCCCTCAAGACGGTAGACAGCCGCAACCGAGAAGGCGTGATCGGGCCGGCCGAAGCTGTAGCAGGTGTTGACATAGGACGGGCGCGGCGGTTCCCGGCCCTCCAGCTTGGCCGCAACGGCGGCCGCGGCGACCTTGGCCTGCGAGCTGGCCGCGTACCCCGACTTCGGCATCGGACTGGCAATACAGGCATCCCCGATAACGTGGACATTCTCCATGACGCGGGACTCGAAGGTCGCCTGCATCACCGGGCACCAGCCGGAGCTGTCGACCAGCCCGGAGTCTTGGGCGATCTTCCCGGCCTTCTGCGGCGGAATGATGTTGGCCACGGCGGCGTCGAACTCATCGAACTCGGTGAGCACCTTCATATTGCCGGGATCGACGGCGCGTACGCCACCCGCGGTCTCGGCGGCCGGGAGCCACTCGATCATACCGTCGTAGAAACGGCCCCAGGCCTGCTCGAAGAGCCCCTGTTTGGAGAAGGCGTCCTTGGCATCGATCACCAACACCTTGGAACGCGGCTTGTTCTCCTTCAGGTAGTTGGCGATCAGACACGTCCGCTCGTACGGGCCGGGCGGGCACCGGAACGGGTTGGGAGGCGGCGCGATGACCACGGTACCGCCGTCGGGCATCGCCTCCAACTGCTTGCGGAGCAGGCCGGTGGTACCGGGGCCGGCCTTCCAGGCGTGCGGCATCGCCTCTGTGGCCGCCTCATCGTAGCCGTCGATAGCGCCCCATTGGAAATCGATACCCGGCGAGACGATGCAGCGATCGAAGCCGTAGCGGTCGCCCTCGGCGGTGTGGACCTGCCGCGCATCGCCGTCGATCCCGGTAGCGGTGCCGTAGACCACTTTGACACCGGCCGCGCGCAGTCCGTCGTAACCGTGGCCGATACTATCGAGGCTACGCACCCCACCGATCACCAGGTTGCTGAAGTAGCAAGTGTAGTGCGTCTTCTCATTGGTAATCAGTGTGACATCGAGATCGGGGCCGTAGTGCTTCAAGTAGCGGGCGGCCGTGGCACCACCGGTGCCGCCGCCGACCACCACAACCTTACCGCCCGAGCGCGCGTGGGCCATCCCGGCGGTCATTGAAATCCCTGTGGCCATGCCGGTGAGGCCGGCCGTCTTGAGAAAGTTTCGGCGATTCATGCCTGCCATTGTCTGTCTCCTCCGTATCCGGTAACGATCTTTTTATTCCGCGCTTACTCGTAAAGCGCGGGATCTTGTTGACTGCCGTAGAAGTGCGCAAGCGCGCGAATGTCCTCCGCCATCTGGCTGCGGCTGCGCTCCTCGGCGAAATCACGCAACCGCCCGCCCTTACCGCGGGGGATCGGCCGCTCGTACCGGAAGTAGTCGATCATGGTGTACTCGAGGTAGGGGATCCACTGCCCGGCGATCCGGGGCAAGTCTTCCTCGTAGGCCGCACCGTTGTTCTCGTGGCACGCGGCGCAGTGCTCCTCATGCACCTCGCCGCCGCGAGCCGCCAGCGCGGAATCGTAGTCCTGCTGGGCCGGGCGGTAAGTCTGCTCGGCGAAGAAGTCCGCCATCTTGCGGATCTCGACATCGCTGTAGCCGCCTCCGTGGCGGTCCATGACCGTGCCCGGCAGACTGTTGTCACGATACCCCTCCATCGCGAGGATGAACGCACCGCGTGGCATACCGGCGATAGTCGGGGTAGCCGGGCCCACGCTCTGCCCGTTGGGGCCGTGACACCCGAGACAAGTGAAGGCGAGCATCTCGGGATCAGGGTCAGCCATGGCGGCCGACATACCGCCGACCATCAGACCCGCCAACAAACCTGCTTGTATTGTTTTTTTCATCGTCATTTTTCTCCTCCTCCTCGGCAAAAACCTAACACCGGTTTACGCGCGCTTCAGCCAAAAGTGGTACTTCCCTCCTTCTTCTTTTTGTTCCAGAAGCGCGTGTCCGGTCTGCTTGCTGAAGGACTCAAAGTCCTTCACTGAACCAGGATCCGTGGCTACTACGTACAGCACCTCGCCGGCGTTCATCGTCGCGAGGGTCTTCTTCGCCTTGAGAATGGGCAGGGGGCAGTTCAGCCCGGTGGCGTCCAGCTCCTGGTCTTGATTCGGCATTCGTTGTCTCCTCCAAGTTATTCGAAAAGCGGCGCCGCCGGACGAGCCAGCCGACGGCAGCCCGTCCGCTTGCGTCCGATGACGTGCAAGAAAGTGGTATCCACGCTAGGCGGACCCCATCCAGGCGGAGCTGCCGTCGGTCTTACCCGCTTGACCATCGGCGTAGCCGGCCTCGTACGGTTCGGTGACGCGTTGCTCTTCACGCTTGGGGTTGTGCAGATAACCCCCCATCCAACCCTGGACGTACTCGGGGTTGACCCCTTTTTGCTCCAAGTCACGCACGGTCTCGTAATACTTCATATCCATTCACCGACCTCCGTTATATGTTTACGCGCCCCGCGGCGCGTTCTACATGAATCCGCGGGCTCCACGATTGGTTTTCCAATTCGGTCAAGCATGTCCACTCGCCGACAGGTCGCACAATCAGCCTGAAGGGAGACCCCGCACGGGGCGCATATCCCGAACGGGATATGCTTAGAAGTTGGACGAATCGCTTCAAGAAGATGCTCCGGGCATGACATTCTCGAGCAAACCGACGATGCCCGACCGCAATTCAGCCACGAACTCGGGTCCGTCAACCTCGGCCAGCCGGGCGTGAAGCCACGTATCCCGATCGTGTCCACACGCCTCGCAGGCGCATGCGGCCAACATGTTATAGCTCGGAAAACCGGGATCTTCGCTCTGGTAAGCGATGGTCGCGTAAACCGGCAGACGCTCGCCGACCAGGGAGACAAAGTCGTTCGCCGCCCCGGGCACGCCCGCATTCTCTTCAATGCCGTCGGCCAAGCGGTGAATCATACCCTCCACCAAGCGCCGGCGGACATCGTGATCGACGCCACGCAGCCACGCTACGCGGTCCGTAAACTGGACCGCGAAAATCAACAACTCCCGGACCAGACCTAAATGCCCCCCGGCACGGTCGGTCACGGGGCCGTCCTCGGAGAGATTCCGCACCGTCTGGCTCGCTACCCGCCACGCCCGCATGGCCGCCGCGGCGCCCACCTCTTCAGGCGCCCGCTCACGGCTGTTACGGAACCAGTGGGTCTTTGCCCTCATACCGGGGATACCGATTTATGCGGGATAAAGAGGCCGCAACCGAAGTGACGGCCCTCTCCGAGCCCGCGGGACTGGACGACCAACCCCGCATCCGCTCCCATCCCGTCGATCAGGAGGCTGCGCACCGTCAGCGCCCCGCCCGGAGTGCCCAGGCGCTCGGCCCTGCCACAAAGCATGCGCCGCGGCTCCACGCCCATCCCGCGAAGCTGTTCGTGGGCGGCGGCCAGGAACTCATCCTCGCTTTCGTCCGCCTTCCCCGCCACCCGGTGAGCGTAGAGAGGCTCGGCCGCGAGCAGCTCCACCACCCGCGGCCGGCCCAGCTTAAGTTCGGCGCAGCCCACGCTCAATTCCGCGCCGGCGAGCGCCGCGACCGCCTCCCGCGAGGCGTTAGGCACGCGCAGCGCCAGCCTGACCCGACGAGAGACGTGGATAACGTCACCTTGACCGCGGCACCACCCGTTCCCGGACAGCGGCACGTGCAGCATGCGGACACCGGTGCGCAACGGATCGGCCCGCTCAGCCAGGAGCGGCGCCAACGCCTCCGCTAAAGGCACGCAGTAGTCGGAAGGTAGAATCCGCCCCTCCAGGGGGAAACAGACATCCACCGCCTCGGCACGGGCGGCCGGGGGCTTCGGCTCGTCATCCTCCCACAACATGCTTTAGTCGCCCTCCGGTTGCTGTTCGGCCCACTCCACGAGCAGGCCGGCGAACTCCCGCGCCGCGTCCGGGGCAAATTCCACATCAGTGAACCGGCGGCCCTGGCGGATACGCATGCGGAGCAGCGCCGCCCCCCCAGCCCGGCTAACCTCTTGAAGCGTCAATTCGGCGCCCCAAGCGGCATCCAACCGGCCCAGATCATTGACCCTGTCTTCTGACAAACCCGTTCCTCGTACCGCCAGTATCGTGCCGTCTACCAGTATATGCGCTGGTAGCATATATTTATAATACCAATCCACCCTAACGCAGCGCCAGCACCGGTGGTCGTGTACCGTGACAGCACACTCCAATCGGGATCGGCGCCGGTAGAGTCGCCGACGGATTAACCAAGCAAATCCGTAGGTTTCGCACCGGGCTATCCCCAAGGGGATATGAGAAAACCTATGCGCATCCACGAATGGATATTTCAAGGCCTACCACACGGTGGCTAATGTGCTGACCACGAAACTTCGACCGCGGGGACGCCCTTGACGAGTGGCGATCCCGCCAAGACGCGGCAGGCGAGGAGCAGACAGCGCCATGGCTAAGAAGACCTACGACACACCCAAAATCGATGAATTGGAGAGCGGCCCCTGGCCGAGCTTCGTCACCGGCATGAAGCGGCTGGCCGAAGATAAGCCGATGATTCGCGGCGTTCTCGGCCAGTTGGAGCACTCGTACAACGACCGCAAGGGTTATTGGAAAGGCGGCACCGTCGGCGTGTACGGCTACGGCGGCGGCGTCATCCCGCGCTTCACCGAACTCAAGAACGAGTCCGGGGATCCGATGTTCCCCGAGGCCGCCGAGTTCCATACGGTGCGCATCATGCCGTCGGCCGGCATGCACTACGACACCAAGACCCTGCGCGAACTCTGCAAAGTCTGGGACAAGTACGGCTCCGGGCTGGTCGCCATGCACGGCCAGACCGGCGACATCATGTTCCAGGGCATTGACGCGGAAAACCTGCAGCAGTGCTTCGACGAGATGAACGAGATGGGCTTCGATCTCGGCGGCGCCGGCCCGGCCGTCCGTACCGGCATGTCCTGCGTCGGCGCGGCCCGTTGCGAGCACTCCTGCTGCAACGAGCAGCGCATCCACCGGATGCTGGTCAACGCCTTCCTCGACGACCTGCACCGGCCGTCCCTTCCCTACAAGTTCAAGTTCAAGGTCTCCGGTTGCGCCAACGACTGCATGAACAGCATCGAGCGCGCCGACATGGCCGTCATCGGCACTTGGCGCGATGCCATCCAGGCCGACCAGGAAGAGGTCAAGGCGTTCGTCAAGGACAAGGGCCGCAAGTACGTGGTGGACAACGTCGTCACCCGCTGCCCCACCAACGCCCTGAGCCTCAACGACGACGACACCCTGGACATCGACAACCGCAGCTGCGTGCGCTGCATGCACTGCATCAACGTCATGACCAAGGCGCTCTCCCCCGGCAAGGAGAAAGGCGTCACCGTCCTGGTAGGCGGCAAGCGCACGCTGAAGATCGGCGACCTGTTCGGCACCGTGGTCGTACCGTTCCTGCGCATGGAGAAGGACGAGGATTACGACCGGTTGCTGGAGATCGCCCAGGAAATCGTCGACTTCTTCGCCGAGAACGCACTGGAGCACGAGCGGGTCGGCGAGATGATCGAGCGCATCGGCCTAGTCAACTTCCTGGAGGGAGTCGGGTTGGAGGTCGACCCGAACATGGTCCGGCATCCGCGCACCATCTCCTACGTTCTGACCCACGACTGGGACGAAGAGGCCGAGAAGTGGCATCGCCGCAAACAGATGGAGTCGGAGACGGGCAGCGCGAGCTAAGTCCCGGTATTTCCGCCAACGGAGGAGCTATAAACAATGGCTGAAGCAAAAGCTGCCAAACCGCGTCCGCCCATTGAGAGCGGCACGCCGGATCCGTTCCAGTACATGCACCCGACCATGAGGCGCAACTTCGGCCTTTGGAAGTGGCACGACCGCCCCCGGCCGGGCGTCTTGCGCCACGTTGCCGAGAGTGGCGAACAGATCTGGACCGTCCGCGCCGGCACCCAGCGGCAAATGGACCAGAGCACAATCTTCAAGCTCTGCGATATCGCCGACGAGTACGCCGACGGCCATATCCGGTTCACTATCCGCTCCAACGCGGAGATCATGGTGGACGACGAGTCGAAGGTCGCCCCGCTGGTGGACGCGCTGCAGAAGGCCGGTTTCCCGGTTGGCGGCACCGGCAACTCGGTGAGCATGATCTCCCACACCCAGGGGTGGCTCCACTGCGACATCCCGGGCACCGACGCCTCCG
>SKJZ01000254.1 GCA_007121755.1 Halorhodospira sp.
CGCAGAGGAGGCGGTGAACGGGTCATAGATACCTTATAGGTTACCCGCCCAGGTGCTGCGCCGGCGTGGTCCCAGCCGCGGCAGGATCAGACCGAGCAACAACCCGACGCCGAGCACGCCGGCGCCGACCACGAACCACTCCTGTTGGCTGCGTTCGGACAGTTCGCGGTTCTCCGCTTCCAACGTTTCGGTGCGCTCCAGGAGGGTCGCCACCCGCTCCTTCAGGTTCTCATTCGCCTGCGCCAACTCGTACCCCTGCTCCGCCTGGCCCAGCGTGTGTTCAAGGCGTTCCGCCTCGGCCAGGGCGTCGGCAAGCCGCGCCTCAAGATCTTCGTTGCGCTGGCGTGAGGCGTCCAGGGCGGACTGCAGTTCGTCGACCTCGTCCCGGGTGGCGGCGAGTACTTGCTGCGCGTCGTCCAGCCGGTCCCGGGCCGCGCGTTGCTCCATCAGGTAGCGACTCTGCATCCAGCCGGTGTCGCCGCGAGGGTCGAGGACGTAGCTC
This sequence comes from Halorhodospira sp., assembly GCA_007121755.1. GTDB lineage: Bacteria > Pseudomonadota > Gammaproteobacteria > Nitrococcales > Halorhodospiraceae > SKYL01. The sequence goes on from SKJZ01000254.1 coordinate 503, forward strand.
CACTCCTCCAGAGCCTCGGCGGGGTAGTCGGCCTCTTCGGGGGGGGGGAGCAGTTCCAGCTGCGTCCCGGTGACGTGGAATCGCTGGATGGCGTACTCGGTGCCCGGTCCGGTGCGGAAGGAGACGTGGAGTTCATCGCTGACGTAACGATAGGTCTCCGCCGCCGCCGCGGAGGCGATGAGCAGCAGCGCGCCGGCTGCAAGTGTGGCATGGATGGCTCGCAAGGACGATTTCCTCCAATTCGATCTTGGGCGGTTAAGTGCGGGCAGTTTACTAGAAGTCGGGCTCCGCGCAGAATGTCGACCGTCAAATCGCCGAGTGGAACCCACAATGGACCAAATCCCCACCCTGCGCCTCAAGGCCGGCGAGGAGCGCCGCCTTAGGGCCGGCCACCTGTGGGTGTTCAGCAACGAAGTCGATACCGACCGGACCCCGCTGCGCGCGTTTGGCCCCGGCGATCCGGCAGTGGTGGTGGACGCCCGCGGCCGCGCCCTGGGGCGGGCCTATGTCAATCCGGGCTCGTTGATTTGCGCCCGTCTGGTCAGCCGTGACCCGGCGGTGGGGCTTGATCGCGCGACGCTGGTGCAACGCTTGCGGACCGCGCTGAGCCTGCGGGAGCGGCTGTTCGCCGCGCCCTGCTACCGCTTGGTCCACGCGGAGGCCGACGGTCTCCCTGGGCTGGTTGTCGATCGTTACGGGGATGTCTGCGTGATTCAGCCCAACACCGCCGGCATGGAGGCCGTGCTCGATCAAGTGGTCGAGGCGCTGGAGCGGGTGGCCGCCCCCGCGGCGATCTTGATCCGCGCCGACAGCCCGGTGCGCGAACTTGAGGGGCTGGAGCGGTCGGTGTGGTGGGCGGGCGGCGGCGGGCCGGAGGAGTTGCGGGTGGAGGAGGGCGGCCTGACCTTCCACGTGCCCGCCGTCGGTGGCCAAAAAACCGGCTGGTACTACGATCAACGGGTCAACCGAGCGCGGTTTGCCGCCTACGTCGTCGGCGCCCGGGTGCTCGACGCGTACAGCTATGCCGGCGGTTTTGCCGTCGCCGCTGCCGCGGCCGGCGCCTCCGAAGTGGTGGCGGTGGAGCGCTCCGCCGCCGCTTGCGAACGTATCGCCGCCAATGCCGCCGCCAATGGCGTCGGTGAGCGCGTCACGGTGGTCGAAGGGGACGCCCCGGCCTATTTGGCCGCAGCCCGCGCCGACGGCGAGCGCTTCGACGCGGCGGTGGTCGACCCCCCGGCCTTCGTTAAGCGTAAGCGCGATCTGCGCGCCGGTGAGCGGGCCTACCGCCAGATCAACGAGGCCGCGCTGCGGCTGTTGGGTAGGGAGGGCGTGCTGCTGACCTGCTCGTGCTCGTCGCACCTGCCGGCGGACCGCCTGGCGGCTATCGTCCTGGCCGCCGGCCGCCACCTTGACCGCTCCCCCCGTATCCTGGAACGCGGCGGGCCGGGGCCCGACCACCCGATCCATCCGGCGATCCCGGAGACCGACTACCTGAAGGCGCTGTTTGTCCGCGCTGTGATCTCTTCAGCGTTGCCGTAGCGGCGGCGGCCGTAGCGGCGGCTTGCAACCCGTCTCGGCGCCTTGCATTATCCCGGCCATGACGAACCCTTCCGCGAACGCAATCCCCTCGCCCCCGCGTGAAACTGTCCGGGATGACGTCGCCCGCGCGCTGGCCGAGGATATCGGCGGCGGCGATCTGACCGCCTCTCTGGTCCCCGAGGGCAAACAGGCGGAGGCCACGGTGGTCTGCCGCGAGGAGGCCGTCGTCTGCGGGCGGCCGTGGTTCGATGAGGTCTTCCGCCAGCTCGATCCGGCCGCCGGTATTCGGTGGCGTTGTGGCGAAGGGGAGCGAATGGCGGCTGGAGAGACCCTCTGCCGGCTTCAAGGCGGCGCCCGGGCGCTGCTGACCGGCGAGCGGACGGCGCTGAATTTCCTGCAATTGCTTTCCGGCACCGCGGGTGCCGCCCGGCGCTGCGTGGAGGCCGCCGTGGGCACCCCGGTACGCATTCTCGATACCCGCAAGACGGTGCCGGGGCTGCGGGCCGCGCAGAAGTACGCGGTGCGTTGCGGCGGCGCGGATAACCACCGCATGGGGCTCTTCGACGCCTTTCTGATCAAGGAGAACCACATCAACGCCTGCGGGGGCATCACCACAGCCGTGGAGCTGGCCCGCATGCGGGCCGTGGGGGCGTTGGTAGAGGTCGAGGTGGAGAGCCTGGATGAGCTGGACGCGGCCATTGCGGCCGGGGCCGATATGGTGATGTTGGACAACTTTACCCCGCCCCAAGTCGCGGCAGCGGTGGAGCGGGCGGCTGGGCGGGTCAAGCTGGAGGTCTCCGGCGGGGTCGATGAAGAGGCCATCCGGGCTCTGGCCCGGACCGGCGTCGATTTTATCTCGGTGGGGGCGTTGACCAAGAACGTCCGCGCGGTCGACCTCTCGATGGGGCTGCGGATCTGAGCCGTGTTGATCTATCCCGATATCGATCCCGTGGCGATCCAGATTGGGCCGGTGGCGATCCACTGGTACGGCCTGATGTACGTCGCCGGCTTTGTCGCGGCCTGGCTGCTGGGGCGGTGGCGTGCCGGGAGGCCGGACAGCCCGGTGACCAAGGCGCAGGTGGACGACTTGGTCTTTTTCGGCGCGATCGGCGTCATTGTCGGCGGCAAGCTCGGCTACCACCTCTTCTACAATTTCTCCGGGCTGCTGGCCGACCCGCTCTCCCTGCTGCGCATATGGGAGGGGGGCATGTCGTTCCACGGCGGGTTTATCGGCGTGGTGGCGGCGGTGCTCGTCTACGCGCGCTTCCACCGGATCGATCCCTTCCGGCTGGGGGACTTTGTCGCGCCGCTGACCCCGATCGGTCTCGGTGCGGGCCGGCTCGGGAATTTTATCAACGGGGAGTTGTGGGGACGGCCCGGCGATGTACCGTGGGCCATGATCTACCCGCCGCTGGGGGATGTGGCCCGCCACCCGTCCCAGCTCTACCAGATGGCGCTGGAGGGGATCGTGCTCTTTGTTCTGCTCTGGTGGTTCTCGGCCAAGCCCCGCCCGCGGATGGCGGTCACCGGCCTCTTCCTTGCCGGCTACGGCGTCTTCCGCGGTTTTGTCGAATTCTTCCGCATGCCCGACGCCCATATCGGCTACCTCGCCTTTGGCTGGCTGACCATGGGGCACGTCTTGACCCTGCCGATGATTGCGGTCGGGGTGGCAATGCTGTGGTGGGGATACCGCAACAGCGGAACGCCGCCGCGCCAACCTGCCGGTGAGTAACGCCGGAATTCCCTACTCGTCGTCGGAGGGCCGCTCCTCGAGCCCGCTACGCAAAGAGTGGTTACCGGCGTCGTAGTGCGGCTTGAGTTCGTCCTTGATCGTCCCCTTCCATAACGGTACGCCGACGAAGTAACCGGCGCGGCCGATCAGGTGGGCGGCCACCGGGGCCGTTAGGAAGATAAAGGCGATGACCGCCGCGGCTCGGGCGGTGACCCCGGGGTCGGCGAAGTGGACCGCGGCGCCGGCGATGGTCAGCGCTGCGCCGAGGGCGCCGGCCTTGGTGGTCGCGTGCATCCGCGTGAGCAGGTCGGGGAGCCGGATCGCGCCGACGGCGGCAAGCAGCATCAACGCCGCCCCGATAAACAGCAGCAAGCTGGCAATGACCTCGCGAGCCAGATCAATCATCCCGCGGCCCTCCTCGTTCGAGATAGCGGGCGAAGCCGATGGCGGCCAGGAAGGCGAGCAGGGCCATGACGATGGCCACGTCGATGAAGTCGTCCACCCCGGTGAGCACCGAGTAGGCGGCGATAAAGCCGACCACAATGGAGGCGATCAACTCCAGCGCCACCACCCGGTTGGGCAGCATCGGGCCCTTCACCAGCCGGATGAAGGCTAGCGCCATCGCGAGGCAGAGCATCCCGAAGACGAGGGTTAGCGTGATCTCCAGCATCACCGCATCACCTCCAGCACCCGGTGCTCCAGGTACTTGATGTCTTCCATCAACTGCGCCTCGTCGTCGATGTACATGGCGTGGATATAGAGCACGCGGCGGTCGTTGGAGACGTCGAGGCTAAGCGTTCCCGGCGTCAATGAGATGAGGTTGGCCACGGTGGCGATCTCGGCATCGGTACGCGCCTCTAGCGGTACGGCGATGACGCCCGGCCGCATAAAGTAGGACGGGGTGGCGACATCGTAGGCGACCCGGGCGTTGGCCTTGATTAATTCCCGTAGATAGAAGAAGACGAAGCGGATAATGCGCGGCAGACGCCGGGAGTAGCCTGCCAGGGCAGGGAGTTGCCGTTCCGCCAAGGTCAGCACGCCGTAGCCGAGCAGGAAGCCGAGCAGGAAGTTGGGCGCCGAGACGTTGGCGGTCAGCGCCACCCACAACAAAGCCAGCAGCACATTCCAGACCAAGGGCGTCATTGCGCGGTCTCCCCGAGGACGGCGTCGATGTAGACGGAGGGATCGAGCAACTGTTGGGCCGAGGCGTAGGCCAACTCATAGAGCGGCTGGCCGTAAAGACCGATAAAGAGCGTCAACGCCGCCAGCCCGATGATCGGCAGGAGCATGATCCAGATCCCCCGGTCGGGCCGCTCGCCGGTGAGCGCCCCGGTCTCGGTGACGTGCTCCGGCACGCCGTGCCAGAACGCCTCGGCCCAGATCTTGATCATCGAGTAGAGGGTCAGCAGGCCGACCAGCAGCGCCACGAAGACGATGCCGTACGACTCCG
>SKJZ01000144.1 GCA_007121755.1 Halorhodospira sp.
AGGCGACCGACACCCTGAACAGGCGCCCCCGCCCCCGGACGGCTACTCCTCCCGCTTCGGGCGAGTTGTTGCCGGCGCTCTATTCGGTTACCGGTGTTGCGCCGAGCGGCGATGAGGCGTGGTTGCGGACGCTGGAAGGGGCGCTGGGGGCGGGGGCGCGGCTGGTTCAGATGCGCCGCCACGATCTTGACGATGACGGCTACGCCGCCCTGGCGGCCCGGGCGCTGGCGCTCTGCCGGCAGGCCGGGGCGTTGCTGCTGCTCAACCGCGATCCGGAGCTGGCGCGGCGCCTGGGCGCGGACGGCGTCCATCTGACCGCCGATCGTCTGGCCGCCTGCCGGGAGCGGCCGTTGCCGCCGCCGTTCCTGGTCGCCGCCTCCTGCCACGACACAGAGGATCTACGCCGCGCTGCCGCCGTGGAAGCCGATTTCGCCGTGCTCTCACCGGTGCTGCCGACGGCGAGCCATCCCGGTGCCTCCACGTTGGGCTGGGAGCGCTTCGCCGCCCTGGCCGCGGCGGCGTTACTCCCCGTCTACGCCTTGGGCGGCGTCGGCCCCGATGATCTCGACACGGCCCGCCGCCACGGCGGCCACGGCATCGCCGGCATCAGCGCGTTCTGGCCGGGAAAGAAGCGACAGGATGCCGGGCACGCGCCACGACATCCAAGTGCTGAGTGATAGCGGACCAGGGTTCCGTCTATGCGTCCTTGCGTTGCATGGATTGAAAGTATAGATTTCAATCCATGATACACCGCCTCCTTGAACCGAAGCTGCGGGAACTGGCCGGATACTACCCGGTGGTTGCGGTCAGCGGCCCGCGTCAGTCGGGGAAGACCACCTTGTGCCGGGCGGTCTTCCCCGCGCACCCCTACGTGACGTTGGAGGCGTTGGATAACCGGGAGTACGCCCGCCACGACCCGCGAGGGTTCCTGGCGGAGTATCGGGGCGGGGCGGTGGTGGACGAGATCCAGAACGTCCCGGAGTTGCTCGGTTACCTGCAGGAGGAAGTCGACGCCCGCCCCGAGCCCGGGCGCTTCGTGCTGACCGGCTCACAGCACTTCGGCCTGTCGCAGTCGATCGCCCAGTCTCTGGCGGGCCGCTGCGGAATCCTGACCCTCCTGCCGCCCAACCTTGAAGAGCTCCGGCACTTTCCATCGGCTCCGGCCGATCTGTTCACGCTCCTGTGGCAGGGGGCTTATCCGCGCATCTACGATCGGGACATCCCGGCCCACCAGTGGCTGCGGGACTACACGGCGACCTACATCGAGCGCGATGTCCGCCAGATCGTCAACGTCTCCGACCTGAGCCTCTTCACGGACTTCCTCAAGCTCTGCGCCGGGCGCACGGCCCAGGAGATCAACCTCTCCGCCCTCGGGGGCGATGGCGGTGTCTCGCACGCCACGGCCCGTTCCTGGCTTTCCGTCCTGGAGACCGGCTACATCGTTTATCGGTTGCCGGCTTGGCACGCCAACTTGCGCAAGCAGGTCATCAAGGCCCCGAAGCTGCACTTCCTCGACAGTGGATTGGTGTGCCACCTGTTGGGCATCAACCATCCCGACCAACTGCGCCACCACCCGCTGCGCGGTGCGATCTTCGAGAGTTGGGTGGCGGCGGAGATCCTCAAGAATCACCTCCACCGGGGGATTGTCCCCGACGCGTTTCATTACCGGGAGGCGCGCGGCTTGGAGATCGACCTCCTGCTGCGCTCGGGCCGGGATCTGACCGCCATCGAGGCCAAGTCGTCCGCCACGCCGGCGAGCGACTTCTTCGACAACTTGCGGCGCTTTGCCGAGCGGTTGAAGACGGCGGCCGATACACTCGACCGCATCGAGGCTCTGGTCGTCTACGGCGGCGATGCCTCCCGGCGGCGCTCGGCCGGACGGTTGCTCTCGTGGCGGGAGGTCGGCTCGGTTATCGGATCAAGAACCCAATAGCAAGGTTCAGCATCCAACGAGGGCGGCCTACGGAGTCGCCGCACGTTGGGGACTTAGTCCTACCCCGTCACGTTGTCCGGTCGAGTCCGGGGAGCGGCTACGTCCGCTATAGCGTCGGCGGCGGGGTCCGCTACCACTTCTGACCGGGCCGGCAAGTCCGGCGGTCAGTCCGGCGGCGGAGGCCCGGCGCGCGGCGCACGCCGCGTCTAAGGCCACGCCGGGCGGTGGGTCCAGGGGCCATCGGGTGGCTCCCGGGCGGCGTCCAAGTCCTCTTCCAGCCACCCGCGCAACGTCTCCGCAAACCTCTGCCTGACCCGAGGATCGGCCAGCGGCAGGTTGTGGCGAGCCCCCTCGATACGCCACAGGTAGCGGGGCCCTTCCGCGGCGTCATAAAGAACCTCCCCGTGGTGGGGCGGGATGGTCCGGTCATCCTCCGCCACGATCAGCAGCAGCGGCAGAGGAGCGATCTCCCCCACATGGTCGAGCGGGGCGTAATCGTCGCTTACAAACCACGATAGCGGGTATTGGAACGGCCACGTAAGAAAGAAACCGCCCAGCTTCTCCCGCGTGATGCCGCGGTAACTGGCGAACGGGCTCTCGGCGATGAGTCCGGCCGGGGCGTCGCCTTCCCAAAGGGCGGTGGCGGTGATCGCGATCGTCGCGCCGAGGCTTTGACCGAAGACGATCAACCGCTCGGCATCGACCCCCTCCATCTCCAGCGCCGTTCTCATCGCGGCGTCGGCGTCGAGATGGATCCCTTCGAACGTGGCCCGCCCTTCCGAGTGTCCAAAGCCGCGGTAGTCGAAGAGAAAGACGTTGAAGCCCTCGCGCGGCAGCCACCAGACTGCCACTACGTGGGTGCTGATGTTCTGGGCGTTGCCGTGCAGGAAGATGACGCTGCCGTGGGCCTCTTCGGTGCGGGCGGGCAGGAACCAGCCGTGGAGCCGCGTGCCGTCCGCCGCCTCGAAGTGGACGTCTTCGTAGATCAATCCCGCGTCGGCCGGGTCCCAGTAGTGATCCTCCGACGGCAAAAAGAAGAGCCGCTGACAGCCGGAGAGCGCGAGCGCGATCCACAGTAACGCCGGGAGCTTGATTCGGTTCATTGCTTCTCCGTGCCGAGGCGGCGGGAGCCGGGAGGTTGCTCTCCGCGTGCTCATTGCTCCCTAGAAGTAGCGGTGCAGCGCCGCCTGTCCGTGGGTTGTCCGGACCGTATAGTCTTCCTCCCGTTCCACGACGAATCTTAACGCGGTTCGCGTGGTGATGCGGACCCCGGCTTCCGCCGCTATGCGCCAAGCGTCGCCGTGGTCGTCATCCCCGGCGGCGTTATCGTCGTGGAAGCGCAAGCCGCGCGCGGTAATGCGGAGCCGAACGGGGCGTGAGGCGTAGTGGGCTTCGATGCGCGCCCCCGCCCCGGCCCGGTAGTTATCGTCCAGCCGCCCGGAGCCCCGAAGCTCCCCGTCGATCGCGGCGTGAAGCACCACGCCGCCGCCGATCCCCCAAGCCGGGCCGATGTGGCCGGAGACTCCGGCCATCAACGCCCGTTCCCCGGCGGGATCGCGGTAGCGGTCGGCGCCGATGCGGGTGCCCCACGATAGCTCGCGGAAGAGGTGGCCGCGGGGGGAGAGAGAGCGTAGATCGAGGAGAAGCAGGCGCTCCAGTTCCGCGCCGTCGCCGGCGGCGTGGCCGCTGCGCGACGGGACATCGCGGTAGATCCGCGCCTCGGTCTCCAAAAAGGAGATTTGCGCCCCCCGCAGATAGCCGTCCGGTGGGTCCAATAGGTCGTGGTACGCCGCGCGCCACTGCAGCGCGGCGTACCCCACGCCGTCTTGGCGGCCGGCGGCGATGCCCGCGCGCTTGGTCGGATGGCCCTGGTCGGGGCGGCTCTCCGGAACGGGCGGGTCCGGCAGCGGCTCCGCCTCGACCCGGCTGCGGGCGATTAGCAGGGCGTGGCGGCGTTCCCGCGACTCCTCACCCACGGACTCGATTTGCGCGAGCAGATCGAGGTAGAGGTAGGCGGCTTCGAGAATATGGGCCCGTCGCCGGTCGGAGCGTTCCGTCACCTCGGGGCTCTGGGGTTCGACCGCACCCCTGGCCAGGGCCTGGACCGCGTCCTGCTCATCCCGTTCGAGCCCTTGAAGGGCGTGATCGAGTGTGCGCATCACCGATGGCCGGTACCTGACCCCCTGCAACAGACCGTCCTGGCCGACAACGGCGCGGACGGTGTCGGTGGGGATGGTCCACATGTTGAAGCGATCAATGAGGTCGAGCTCGGGATCAGCGATCTCCAGCAGGGAGAGGAGCCGATAGGAGCAATTCTGATAGAAGAAGTAGTAGGGAAAACCGATCTCGTCCATTTCCCACAGGTGGGCGAGCAGGCGGTCGATGGCCTCCCGGTCCAGATCGAGTTCGTACTCCCACAGGTCGCGGTTCTCCAGGTGGGTGTACTCGTTGACCTTTTCGTAGTACGGGAGCACCGAGTAGATTCCCGGGTAGCCGCCGAAGACGCCACGCAGGGCGAAGATCATCCCGCTGTCCTCTTCGGTATAGGCGGCGTGGTTGACTGCGAAAGAGGTGAGCGGCATACGGCGAGTGCCGCGCGCGGAGTCGAGACGCAGCAGGGTGTGTCCGAACATCGAGGCCGGATTGCCCATGTAGGCGTCGGCGAAGATCAGCACGACCTGTTCGGTGTCGATCCGCTCCCGCCACGCCTCGAAGGCGTCACAGGCGGGACGGGGAGGCGGCGGCTCGCTCCGCTCCAGATCGAGCCGTTCGTCTAAAAAGCGGCGCCGGGCCGGAAAACGGCAGGCGGCGTGCTCGTCATCGGTTGCCTCTTCGACGGGGAGGTAGAGCGCGGCTAGGGTCGCCTCCAATTCGGCCCGAGGGTCGCGATCGCCATCGGGGGCGAGATAGAACCCCTCGGTAACGACCGCGCCCCGTCTGGAAAAGCCGAAAGCGCGGGGTTCATAGCGCAAGAGATTAAGCCAGTGGCGATCGGTGGCCAGATCTTCCTCTTCCGCGGCGTCGAGAACCGTTTGCGGCACAGTGGCCCCGAACACGGGCGCCTCGACAGCGGCCAGGATCAGCACAGCCGCCGCCAGCATGGACGGCAAAAAGCGATACCGGTGGAGTTTACGCAATGCGGGATCGGACCGGCTCAACGCGGCGTGCCGGGCACGCCCGTGCGGATGGATTGCCCGGTCCCCCCAGGGGGGAGGTGGGGGGTGGGCAAGGGTTCTTAGACCGTGTAGCGGGCGAGAACGATGTCCCCGGCCATGGTCGTCTCGAGGTTGCGCAGCGCCTCGCCGGCGGTGACGTTCTCGGACGGGAAGATCTGCTCGAAGTTGCCCTGGGCGTGGGCGAAGAAGGCGCCGTGATGGGCCTCATCGATGCCGATCAGCGTAGCCAGGGTCTCCAGGGCCTCGCCGCCGCCGTTCGACATGTCGCGGGCGACCTGCTCCATGTTGTCGGACATGAACCGGGAAGCGTCGGCGGTGATGACGGCGCCGTGTTCGCAACCCAGGGTTCCGGAAGTGATGCCGAAGAGCTGGTTGGCGGAGGTGCCGTTGGTGGTGACCGCCAACAGATCTTGGGCAATGCCGGACTGGCCGTCCCACAGCATGGTGCCGAGGCCGCAGCCGGTGTTGTCGGCATGGGCGGCGCCACCGGCCAGGAACAGCGTGCCGGCGATAGCGACGGATGCGATTTTCTTCATGGAGACACTCCGTATCGTTGCTCAACTAGATGTGGAGTCTGAAGGATGTGCGATGATTCACAGACTTTCAAGGGGGCGAGCCCCGGTACCCCGAAGTGGCGTCCGGATCCTGCCCATCCGTCCACCCATCGGGCACCGGTTTTTCGAGTCTCCCTACAGATCGCAGATGGCCAATTGAAACGGCACGTCTTCCCGGGCGGGTGCCGGCCGGGTGGCGGTGTCGGGTTGAGACAGGAAGCGGATGGTGATCAAGTGGCGGTTGCCGCTCACCTCGGGGAAGAGCGTGCTATTGCTAGGCACCCGCGTGCGGATGAGTTGGACGGGCCGGCTGTCGAAAGGGGGGCGGTACTGCCAAGTGCCGTCTTCGGCGTGGACCGTGTCGAAGGTAGCTGTGTCGCGTTGCAGGCGCAGGATGAGGGACGTGGCGGCGTGGAGATCGGAGAAGCTGTCGAGCCACCGTTCCAGATCCTCTCGGCGCCGGTTATACGGCTGCGTCAGCCAACGATGGTATGCAGGCAGGTCGAACCCACCGGTTCCGGCGCCGACCGCGATGCGTTGGGACACGGCGCTGAGCAGTTCATCGTCGCGCAACGCTTGGCCCAGGCCCGCCCCGGCGGCGTCGATGCGGTTGAGGAGATCACGGCAGAGGGCCTTCTCGTCGGCCACTTGCTCCTCCGGCCAAGTCCCTTGGGTCTCGATACGCGAGAGCCCGCCGCCTAGGCGGTCCAGTTCCTTGATGTACTCAGAGCGAATATCACCGCGGTCGAGGATGCCCAGCGCGCCGACGAAGGCCTCTATGGAGGTCCGGCTGTCGAGGACGCGCTCACCCTCCATGGCTTCGACGGCTGTCTCCAGCAGAAACTCCAGGCGTAGCATGGTGCGGATGCGCTCTCCGAGCGGGTGCTCGTACGTAACCCAACTGGGCGCCGTGTTGCTCATCTTGACCTTCCTCGCCGTCTTCGTCCGGGGGGCGCGTCGCACTGTCTGGCCAGGAAGTGGCGGTGTAGCGAGGCCACTTGCCCAACTAACTCGTGAGGGTTCCCTCGGTTGTCCAGAGTGAAGTCCGCTCGGGCCAGCCGCTGGACTCGGCTGGCCTGCGCCGCCAAACGGCTCGCCGTCTCGGCGGATGAGAGCCCTTCCCGGTGCTGCAGGCGAAGCCGCTGCGCAGCCGGGTCGAGATCGACGACGACGACCCAATCGACATCCGCGTCCATTCCCGTCTCCACCAACAAAGGTACCACTACCACGACGTAGGGAGCATCCACACAGCGTAGTCGGTTTCTAATCTCGGAGCGGATACGGGGGTGGAGGATTTCCTCCAGGCGCTGGCGCTCGCCGGAGTCGGAGAAGATACGGCGCGCTAGGGCGGCGCGATCCAGAGTGCCATCCGGGGCGCGTGCCTCCGCTCCGAACGTTTCGAAGACCGCCGCCAGTCCGTCGCTCCCGGGGCGCACTACGAATCTCGCTACTAGGTCGGTATCGATGATCGGGGCGCCGCGCGCTGCGAACAGCGCTGCGGCCGAGCTTTTGCCGCTGGCGATGCCCCCGGTGAGGCCGATGCGCAGTGTGCCGGTACGGCCGGTCATAGGTACCATCCGGTGAAAGGCGCGGGGGCGAGCAGCAGCAACCAACCCGCCGCGGCGAGGAATGGGCCGAATGGGATCTTGCGGCTGGGCGGCCTTCCGGCCAGAACCGGGGCCAGGGCGGCGATCAGGCCACCGACGGCAGCTACGAGGACGAGCGCCGGCAGCGCCGTCCAGCCGAGCCACGCCCCCAGCGCGGCGGTCAGCTTGTAGTCGCCGTGACCGATGCCGTCGCGTCCGGTCCCCCAGAGGAAGGTCTCACCGACAGCCCGAAGACTCAGGTAGCCGGCCGCCGCGCCGACGACTGCCGCTTCAGCGGACGGCCCGTGGGGTGAGGTGGCGGCCCATAACAGCCCTGCCCAAAGCAGCGGCAGAGTCAGGGTGTCGGGAAGCAGCATATGCTCCAGATCGATCACCGCCAGAGCGAGTAATGTCCATCCGGCCAGCGCCACGACCACCGCGTGGACGGAGAGTCCCAGGAGTGCCACGGCCGCTACGGCCACGCCGGCGCACGCGATCTCCAACAGGGGGTAACGGGGGGGGATGGCAGCGTGGCAGCCCCGGCACCGCCCGCGTTGTAAAAGGTAACCGAGGAGCGGGATGTTCTCGGCGATGCCCAGCGGCCGCTCGCATCGTGGGCAGTGCGAGCCCGGTACGGCGAGGTTGAACGGCGGTTCCCCGGCGGGTTCGGCGCCTCCGCCGGCCGTCGCCTCGACGCACTCTTCCCGCCAGCGCCGCACCAGCATGATCGGCAGCCGGTGAACGAGCATGTTCAGGAAGCTGCCCGCGACCAGTCCGAGGACCACGGCTCCGATAATGGCGACAGTGGGCTCCGTCTCCACAATGTCTGGGCTCCATAGGCGGCGAATGTTGTCAATTCTACAGCCGGCCGCCGGTTAGAAAACGGCTCCCAACTGAAAAATCGGCAGATAGAGGGCGGCGACGATCACGGCTGTAATAAGCCCGACAACGACGATCAGCGCCGGTTCCACTAGGGCAGTCATCCGCACCAACCGAAGCTCCAGGCGCCGTCCGTGGTAATCGGCGGCGTGGTGCAGCATTTCGTCGAGTCGTCCGCTCTCCTCGCCGATGCTGGCCAAGCGGGCGCCGGTGGCGGCCGCCGGATCGGCCCGCCGCAGCGCTTGGGCGAATGGAACCCCGGAAGCCACCGCGTCGCGCACCAGCGCCATGCTCTCTTGCGCCACGGCGCCGCCGGCCGCGCCGGCGTGGGGGAGGGCGTCGAGCAATGGGACGCCGGCGCCTAGGAGGCGTCCCAACGTTCGGAATAGGCGCTCCAGGGCCGCGTCCCGCCAGACCGCTCCGAGCGGATGGCGCCACAGCCAGCGGCGGACGGCCCGCCGCCCGCCGTGCCAGCGGCGCCACGCGGCGAGGGAAGCGATGCCGAGGGCGACTCCGGTGGCGACGGCGGCGGGAAGAGCAGTCGCCAAACCGTGAGAGGCGGCAATGACGGCGCGGGACAACCACGGCAGGGCGGTTCCGCTCTGCTCATAGAGGGCTTCGAAACGGGGCGCCACCACGAGTAGTAGCAGAGCGGTGACCGCGGCCGCAGTCGAAGCGATCCACGCCGGGTAGGCGGCGGCCCTGCGCACGCGCCCCAGGGAGTCGTGCCGCCGCTGCAGTTCGTCGGCGACGGCGCGCAGCGCCCGTTCCGGGGCGCCGCTCTCCTCTCCGGCGGCCAGCAAAGCGCCGAATGTGGCGCCCAATCCGGGGAGGTGGAGCGCCGCCGCCGTTGAGAATGGGCGGCCGTGCTCCACGGCGGAGCGGGCGTGCCGCAGACCGTCGCGCAGAGCGGGGTGGCGCTGCTCGCGGCCGGTAACGCGCAGCGCCTGGTTGAGCGGCATGCCGGTATCCAGCAGGGTGGCCAAATGGCTCAGCGCCGAGGCGATGTCGGTGGCCGAGGGGCGCCGGTAGCCGTTGAGCACGGCCGGTGGCAGCCGCCGCGCCGTGAGCGGCTCGATCCCGCGTTGCCGCAGCCCTTCACGGAGCGCGGCGGCGGATTCGGCCCGGCAGCGGCCGGTCAACCGGACTCCGCGTTCATCGACTCCGCGCCACGTGTAGTCCGCCACCGTGCTCACTCCCGGGCAACGCGGCGGACTTCCGCCAGACTGGTCACCCCCTCCTCCACCAGATCGAGGCCGGCGGTGAAGAGATCCTTCACCCCGGCGCGGCGCGCGGCGTCAGAGACGGCCTCGATGCTGCGCCCCTCGGCCACGGCGCGCGCGATTTCGCGGGTCATCGGGAGTGCCTGGAAGAGTCCGGTGCGGCCGCGGTAGCCGTTGTGGCAGTGGGGGCATTCACGGCCACCGGCGGAAGTGTAGAGCGGCGCCGGGCTCTCCGCCAACTGCAACTCCCGGCGTACCGCCGCGGACAGGGGGTCGGGGCGGCGGCACGCTGGACAGAGGCGGCGGACCAGGCGTTGCGCAACGACGATACTGAGCGATGAGGCGACGTCGTACGGCGCGATCCCCATGTGGATCAGCCGCTCAACCGCCCCGGCGGCGGTGCGGGTGTGGAGTGTGGAGAGGACGAGGTGGCCGGTTTGGGCCGCCTTGACGGCGATGTTCGCGGTCTCGGCGTCCCTGATCTCACCGACCATGATGATGTCGGGATCTTGCCGCAGGAAGGCGCGCAGCGCGGTCGGGAAGTCGAGGCCGGCCCGCCGGTTCACCGCGGTCTGTGTCGCGCCCGGCGCCTCCACCTCGACCGGGTCCTCAATGGTGCAGATATGCCTGTCCGGGGTGTTGACCGTCCGCAGGGCGGCGTGCAGGGTCGCGGTCTTTCCCGAACCAGTGGGGCCGGTGACGAGGATCAGCCCGTTGGGGCGGGCGATGGCCTCCTCCAGCAGGGCGCGGGGTTCGGGCGGACAGCCCAGTTCATGCAAGCCGCGCATGCCGCCAGCTTCGATAAGCCGGAGCACCAGTTTCTCGCCGCGGATGGTCGGGCAGGTCGCAGCCCTGAAGTGTACGGCCGCCCCGCCGGGGCCGGGGAGTTCTACGCGGCCGTCCTGGGGGAGTCGCCGTTCCGCGACATCCATGCGGGCGAGAAGCTTGAGGCGGGCCACCACCCGTCCGGCTACCGCCGGCGGAGGCGGCCGGACGGCGCGCAAGATGCCGTCGATGCGCAGCCGGACGCGATAGCCTTCGGCCGCAGGCTCCAGGTGGATATCGGAGGCGCCGCGGGTAACGGCGTCGGCGGCGAGACGGTCGACAAAACGGACCGATGCGCGATCCTCTTCCATGACACGATTCTCCCTTCCTTGGGCGCGGGTCTTGATGGGCCGGTGCTCGGTCCAACATCAAGGGTAATACCGCGTCTCCGGCGCGACAAGATGTGGAGCGCCGAGTGGAGCACCGAGGCTTCGCCTACCAGTCGAACCGTCGCCGTCGCGGCTTGAGGGGTAGCCGTCCGCGCCAGTACTGAATGGTGAGGAACCCGGCCGCCATGCCCCCTAAATGGGCGAAGTGGGCGATGCCGGCCATGGTCCCGGTAATACCGGCGAAGAGTTCGAACGCCCCGTAGGCAATGACGAAGTACTTCGCTTTGATGGGAATGGGTGGGAAGAGCAGCATGAGCCGGTAGTTGGGAAACATCATCCCGAAGGCGAGCAAAATGCCGAACACCCCTCCGGAGGCGCCCACCGTAGGATAGATATGCCCGTCCGCCGCGGCCTGAGTGGCGACGAAGAGTTGAACCAGGCCCGCGCCGATGATGCAGATTGCGAAATAGAGGGCGAAGGTCCGTGATCCCCACGCATGCTCGAGATGCACGCCGAGCATCCACATGGCGAACAGGTTCACAAAAAGGTGCAACAGGTTGCCGTGGAGAAAGGCGTAGGAGACCACCTGCCACGGCTGGAACTCTGGTATCCGTCCCCATCCGAACGGAGCGGCTGTATCGCTGTGCAGTGGCCAAAGCGCAAAGGTCTCGAAGAGCGCCGCCGGACCCACGGCCGTTTGGAGTAGGAAGATGGCACTGTTGGCGATCAGCAGGAAGCCGATCACCGGCGGGAAATTGGACCGCATAGCGGGCTCCGAGCGGATGTTGTGACTGAAATTCTACTTCAACACGATTTGAAGCGATGTGGAACGGGCGCGCGACACGTCCGCCGGCAGCGGTGCCATAATGTCTCCAAACTTTACGGAAAGTGTCGCCGGAGTGGAGGCTCTACATCCAATAACACGCTCGCTCAGCCGCTGCGCCTTCGAAGCAAGGCTGGAGGCCTTGCTCGGCAATGGGGCCGCGAGTTGTTCTCAACACGCGCTGCTCTATATCCGTATCGACAACCTGCGGCAGGTGAATTCGGTATTCGGGTTGGACGCCGGCGATGCGTTGCTGCGCCGGATGGGGGCACGGCTGCAGACACGGCTGCGGCCCCCGGATTTTGTCGCCCGGCTCGACGGCGATGTTTACGGTGTCGTGCTCCACCGGACCAGCCGGCAGGATGCGTTACGGATCGCGGAGCAGATGCACGACGCCCTCTCTACGCTGCGTTTTCAGTGGGAGGGTCATCCGTGCCGGGTCGAGGTGGCGATGGGAATGGCAATGATCCGGCCGGGCTCGGATGCGCTTCCGGAGATCCTGCAGAGGGCCGCGCGGGCGTGCCGGGAGGCCCGGAAGAGCGGGGCTGGCCTCCTCGACGCGTTGGAAGGAACAGAGCTGGCGGCGGCGCAGTTCCGACGGTGGACAGTGTGGGGCAGCCGCGTCGCCCATGCATTGGAGGAGGGGCGTTTCCATCTGCACTTCCAGCCCATTCAGCTGCTGAGGCCGGGTGAGGGTGGCGCGGCGGCCAGCCGCCGCGGCGAGATCTTGTTGCGGATGGTCGCCCCGGACGGCGCGTTGGTGTGTCCGGGACGGTTTTTGGCGGCGGCGGAGCACTACCACTTGATGCCGGTGCTGGATCGTTGGGTGGTGCGCAACTGTATCGCCGGCCTGGCGCTTTACCGCCGGGAACAGCCGGCCGCGCCCGCGCCATCGCTCTTTATTAACCTCTCGGCGGCCGCCCTGAAGGACGAGATGTTCCTTGAATTTCTGGAGGATCAGTTCTCCGCTCACGGCACGCCGCCGGCGTGGGTCTGTTTCGAGATCGGAGAGGCGGCGGCGCTGGATCACTTTCGCGCGGCACGCCGGCTTATCGCCGGGTTGAGGCGCCTCGGCTGCGGCGTGGCGCTGGACGCATTCGGGGGAGGTCTGTCGTCTTTCTGCCTGCTCAAGCAGTTGCCGGCGGACTATGTGAAGATCCACGGCTCCTTCGTGCGCCGCATGGCCTACGATGAGAGCTACCCAGACCTGGTGGCGGGCATCCACCGCAAAGCGGCCCTGTTGGGCATGGCGACGGTCGCCGGATGCGTGGAGAGCGACGATCTGCTCGAGCGCTTGTCCGGTCTGGGGGTTCATTACGCCCAGGGGTACGCGGTTGCCCGGCCGAAGGCGTGGTCTTGGCCTGAACTAACCGAGGGGTAAGTCTTCCAGGCTCTGGCCCGGGCCGAAGTGGATGGTGATCTCGACCCGCCGGTTCATGGCCCTGCCCTCCGCGGTGTTATTGCGGGCAATGGGTTCGGTGTCGCCGTAGCCGATGGCGCGCATGCGGTCGGGGGCAATGCCTTGGCCGACAAGGTGCCTTACGACGCTGCTCGCCCGCGCGCTGGAAAGCTCCCAGTTGGAAGGAAACTGTGCGGTGGAGATCGGCACGTTGTCCGTGTGCCCCTCCACCGACATGCGCGCATCGGTCGCCCGGAGGATCGGCAGAAGTTGATTGATGGCCGCCGCGCCGGCGGGCTGCAGTTCAGCCGCGCCGACGTCGAACAGGACGTCGTCGTCGAAACGGAAGCTGACGCTGTCCTCGTGGAGGATTAGGTCGAGTTGATCCTCTCCGAAGTGGTCGGCCGGCAGATCGAACTGGGCCGCCAATTCCGCCGCCAAATCGGACCGGATATCCGGCATCCCTTCCAGGATGTTCGGATCACCGTCCAGAATGAACGGGGTGCCGGATAGCAATCCCTCTCCCGGCGGTTGGTCGTCCGGGTCCGGATCGAGGAGGATCAGCAGGACGATGAACAGGATCAACAGCAGGGTGATTACATCGAGGTAGACCAGGAGCCAGGTGTTGTCCTCCTCCTTGGCTCCATGGACCTGGATGTGGCGGTTGGGGCGTCGTACCCGTGGCGACTTCGACTCCGGCACCGCCTACCCCCTAGCGTCCGCCGCCGCGGCGCGCGCCCGCTGCGGCCGCTCCGCCGCCTCCGCGGAGCGCCCCTGCCTCGCCCTGGAACCGCTTCTTGGGCTGTTGGTTTTGGTTGGTCTGCTGTTCGAGTTGCTGCGCTATCTCCGGGTCGCGGATCTCGTCCTTGTACTGGGCAATGAACGAGTTCAGCGTCTCCCGCATCAGCGTCGGATTCCGTTTCTGACACATCAGCGAGACGCCCTGCATAATCATGTTCATCAGCACTAGCCGCTGTTCGGTGCGGCGCTCAAGCTTGGTGGCGATCGGCTTGAAGAAGAGGTTGGCCAACAGGATGCCGTAGAAGGTGGTGAGCAGCGCCACACCCATCTGCGTGCCGATCTGGGCGATATCGCCGTCCTCCAGAATGAACATCATGTTGATCAGGCCGACCAGTGTGCCGATCATGCCGAAGGCCGGAGAGAAGGTGGCCATGATGCGGAAGATCTCCGCTTCCGCGTGCTCCTTGGCCTGCAGCCGGGTGATACGCCACTGCAGTAGATCCAGTATGTCCTCTTCCGGGGTGAGGTCGATCAAGAGTTGCACGCCGGTGCGCAGAAACGGGTTCGCGACATGCTCCAGCGCGTCTTCCACCGCCCGGACATCGCCCTTGAACCAGAGCTGGGAGATGCGGATCAACTCCTCCATGTCGTCCCGGGTGTAGAGGCGCTCGTTGCGGATAACGATCCAGACCAAGCGGAAGACCCGCACCACCTCGTTCATCGGGTAGGCGAGGAAGGTGGCGGCCAGCGTGCCGCCGAGCACGATGGCGAGGCCCGGCGCATTGATGAGGACGCCGGCCTCTTCGGTGGCGACCAGGAAGATCGCCCCGAGAAGCGTGATGCCGCCCAGCATGCCGACCAAGGTAGAGGGATTCATAGCGTCTCCATTGCCTCCCGGTACCCGCCCCGGCTAATCGGAATTCGGGCTCTCGGCGCGCGTGGCATCGCGGAGCGCCCGCAGGATATCTTCCCGGGCGATGATCCCCGCGAGCCGCTGGTGGTCTTCCACCACGGGGAAGCTCTTCGTGCGCATCTCCACGATGCGTTGCAGTGTCCTTGTTAGCGGCAGATCGGGCGAAACCGTTATCGGTTCGCGGGCCATGATGGTCGCCACCGTGCGCTCCATGATCGCCTCGTACTGCGGGACCATCGCTTCGATGTTGAAGGAGAAAGCCTTCAGCAGGTCGAGTTTTGTGACGACGCCCATCAGACGGTTCTCGTCGTCCACCACCGGGACGCCGTTGAAGTCGTGCTGCTCGAAGATCTCCTGCAGCTCCCGCAGCCGGGCATCCGTCCGCACTGTTTGGGGGTGCTCCGTCATATAGTCGCGGACACAGTAGTTCAGAAAGTCGTACATCGGTCGCCGCTCTCCCCCGAATACGCGCGCCGGAGCGCGCTTGACGACGGTAACTATCGCATGACTAAGAGGTTGATCCAATATTGTGCTGTGTAAGGGATTTTCTGTGGGCCGCCACTTCCTTGCCGACCGCCCGGAAGAGATCGAAAAAGCCGGCTTCGAACTGCTCTGGCGCCGGGCCGACCACGGCCTCGAACGCTTCGGCCAGTGGGGCGGAGCGGGAGAGGCGTCCTTGCAGGCGTTCGAGCGATCGGGAGAGATCGTCTAAGGTCGCGTAACGCGTCAGCCAGTCGGCGGCGATCAGCCGGTGGAGCGCGGCGCGGGCCGCCGGCGGGAAGTGCCCTTCGCGGGCGCGCAGAACCGCGTAGGCCCGGTCGGCAAATAGCGGAAGAGGTTGCCGGCAAAACTCCGACCAGTGGCGGGTGAGCAGGTAGTCATTGACTACGTCGAGGACAATGCCGGCATAGCGCCGGTAGGGCGCCGGAAAGCACCGCCGCGCCTGTAGCGTGGCGGGGTGGCCGTCGCTGAAGCTGTCGATGCGGCGGTGGATCTTGACCCCCCGCATCAGCGGTTCGGGCAAGCTCAGCCCTTCGGGCCGTCCCCGGACGAAGTCGCCGAGCAGGTTGCCGGCCATCTCATCGGGATGGCCGGCGGAGAGGTAGAGGTGGGCCAAGTGGTTCACCGGGCCGGTGTGCGGCTCCTACGGCGGTTGCCGCCGCCGGACGGCTGCCGCCGATCACCAGCGCGCGGCCGGTTGGTGCGCTGTGGCGGGGCCAGTTCGGCGAAATACTCCTTCGGCGGGGGTTCCGTGGGGATCTTGGCGCTAATGTAGCTTTCGATATCGGGCAGCGAGAAGACGTACTCGTCGCAGGCGATGGCGATTGCATCGCCGCTCTCGCCGGCCCGGGCGGTTCGGCCAATGCGGTGGACGTAGTCTTCGGCGTCCTGCGGCAGATCGAAGTTGATCACGTGGCTGACAGCATCGATGTGGAGGCCGCGGGCGGCCACATCGGTGCCCACCAGTATCGGCAGATCTCCGGAGCGGAAGCGTTCCAGAAGCCGTTCCCGGTCTTTTTGCGGGATGTCGCCGGAGATGACGGCCGCTTCCAGTTCGTTGCCGTTGAGGTAGTCGACCAGCCGTTCGGCGGCGCGCTTGGTGTTGACGAAGATCAGGGTGCGCCGGGGGTCGATATGACGCAGCATACCGACTGTGAAGGCGATCTTGTCCTCCTTCGCCACGTGATACAACGTCTGGCGGATCTTCTCCGCGGTGCGCCGGTCGGCGTCGACGGTGACCCGCTCCGGGTCGCCCATGTGCTCCCACGCCAGCTCCAGAACGCGGTAGGAGAGGGTGGCCGAAAAGAGCATGTTCAGCCGTGCCGACGCCTCCGGCATGCGGCGCAGCAGGAAGCGGATGTCGGCGATGAAGCCGAGATCGAACATGCGGTCCGCCTCGTCGATGATGGCGACTTCGATATTCCGCAAGTTAAAGACCCGCTGCTTAAAGAAGTCGATGATACGGCCCGGGGTGCCGATGATGACGTCGACCCCCTCTTCCAACTGCTTGCGTTGGCTCTCATAGCCGGTGCCGCCGTAAATCGCGGCGAAGCGCAGCCCGGTGAACGCGCCGATGGCCTCGGCGTCCTTATGGATCTGGATGGCCAGCTCCCGCGTGGGCGCCAGGCAGATGGCCCACGGACCGACGGCGTCTTCGTCGACCGGGTTGGTCATCAAGTGGTGGAGCGCGGCGACCAGGAATGCGGCCGTCTTGCCGGTTCCGGTCTGGGCCTCCCCCGCAATGTTCTTGCCGGCCAGCGTCTTCGGCAGGGTCGCGGCTTGAATCGGCGTGCAGTATGCGAGGCCCGCCTCGCTGAGGCCGTCCAGAATGGACTCGTCGATGGGGAGGTCGGTAAAACGGGTGTCGGTAAGGTGAGTTAGGCTCATAACCTATCAGCTTACCGTAGTGGAAGATTTTCGGCCACCGAGGGGAGAGCCAGTGATCTGGGCAACCGAGCGCGCACCTCGCCGCGAAGTCTTTGGTTGGGCGATGTTCGATTTCGCCAACCAGGCGTATACGCTGCTAATCATTACGGTCGTCTACGGTGATCTCTATACGCGGCTTATCGTCGGCGACGCAGCCGACGACTTCCGGCTGGGCAACCTCCTGTGGAGCGCGGCGCTGGCGCTGAGCTATCTGGCGGTGGTGGTTACG
>SKJZ01000129.1 GCA_007121755.1 Halorhodospira sp.
ACTTGGTTGACCGAGAGGTTCATCACCTCTTCCGCGGTCGCCTTACGGACCTTGAGGAAGTTCTCCCGTATGCGGTCGAAGACGACGATGGTGTCGTTCAGCGAGTAGCCGATGGTGGCCAGCAGCGCCGCCAGCACCGTGAGATCGAAGTTGATCCGCATCAACGAAAAGAATCCGAGGACCAGGATTACGTCGTGGACCAGGGCCGCCACTGAGCCAATGGCAAAGCGGTACTCGAAACGGAATCCGACATAGATCAGGATACCGCCCAACGCATAGAGCATGGCGAGTATGCCTTGCTCCGTGAGTTCACGGCCGATCTGCGGACCGACGAACTCGACCCGGCGCAGATCGACTCCTTCCCGCTCCGCCCGGAGCAATTCCAGTACCGCCTCGGAGACCGCCGCCTGCTCCACACCCTCCATCGGCGGCGTCCTAACCAGGATCTCGCGGGGAGAGCCGAAGTGGATGACCTGGGCGTCCTCGTACTCGGTCCCGGCCAGCGCGCCGCGAACCTCGTTGACTTCGACCGCCTCATCGTATCCAACCTCCACCAACGTGCCGCCGGTGAAGTCGATGCCGAGGTTCAATCCCTGAATCCCCAGGGATACCAGGCTGACCACCAGCAACACCACAGAGAAGACCGTTGTGACACGGCGGCGACCCATGAAGTCGATTTGAGGGACTCGCTTGAAGATCTCCATGAGCTTCCCGTCAGATCTTGAGTTCGGCGACCCGGCGGCCGCCGTAGAGCAAATTGATCACCGCCCGCGTACCGACAATGGCGGTGAACATCGAAGTCGCGAGGCCGATGGCCAACGTCACGGCAAAGCCCTGCACCGGCCCGGTGCCGAAGATAAAGAGCACAATCGCCGCGATAAGGGTGGTCACATTGGCGTCGGCGATGGTCGACAAGGCCTTGCCGTAGCCGTTGTCGATTGCCAACTGGACCGAGGAACCGGACACCAACTCCTCGCGTATACGTTGGAATATCAGCACGTTGGCGTCCACCGCCATGCCCACCGTGAGCACGATGCCGGCGATGCCGGGCATGGTCAGCGTCGCCTGCAGCATCGACAACACGGCAACGATGATAATCAGGTTGGTCATCAGCGCCAGATTGGCCACCAGACCGAAGGTCCGGTAGTAGATCGCCATAAATATGATGACCAGCACGAAACCGATCACCACCGCCATGAAGCCGCGCTCGATGTTGTCGGCGCCGAGGCTCGGCCCGATGGTCCGCTCTTCGACGATGTCGATCGGGGCGGCCAAGGCGCCCGCCCTGAGCAGCAGGGCCAAATCGGCGGCCTCCTGGCTGGAGCGCAGACCGGTGATCCGGAAGCGGCTACCGAGGGCTTCGCGGATCTGCGCAACGCTGATGACTTCGTGGATCTCGACAGTGACGCGTTCGGGCTCCCCATCTACCAGCTTCGTCTCCGAGGCCCGCTCCATGAAGAGGACCGCCAAGTGGTCCCCCACCCGGTCCCGCGTGGCCCTGTTCATGATCCGTCCGCCGGTGCCCGACAGCCGGATGGTCACCTGCGGCGAGCCGGTATCCTGATCGAAGCCCGACGCGGCGTCCACGATGTAGTCGCCGGAGAGCACGGCGTCCCGTTTGAGCAGGACGTGACCTCCCCGCCGCTGGGGGAAAACCTCCGAATCAGGCGGCGTCCGGCCTTCCGGATCACCGCTAAAGGGAAAGTCGCTGTGGTCCACCATCCGGAACTCTAGGGTGGCGGTAGCCCCCAAAACCTCCTTGGCGCGCGCCGGATCGTGGATGCCGGGCAACTGCACGACGATCCGATCGGCTCCCTGGCGCTGAACCACCGGCTCCGCGACGCCCAACTCATCCACCCGGTTCCGCAGCGTGGTGATGTTTTGCTGCACCGCGAAATCCTGCAACTCGCGGAAGTCCTCCTCATCCAACGAGGCCGTGATAATGTACCGGCCGTCCTCTTCATCGGTGGCGAAGGCGAGCCCTTCCACCACCTCTTCCAACACGGCCAGCGCCTCGTCCCGCTCTTCCGGCCGGGGAAAGACAACGCGCAGACTCAGATCTTCAGTCCGCTCCAGGCTGGTGTAACGGATTCGGCTCTCGCGCAGTGCGGTCCGGAAGTCGCGCTCGTGGCGCTCCATATGGTTTTCGGCCATCGCTTCCAGGTCCACCTCCAGTAGAAAGTGGACACCGCCGCGCAGATCGAGGCCGAGGAACATCGGAGCAGCGCCCATCGCCCGCAACCAGTCGGGGGTCGCCGGCACCAGCGTCATCGCGACCGTATAGTCCCGCCCCAACATGCCGGCCAATAGGTCAGCCGCCCGCATCTGAACCTCGGTCGTGTCGAAACGGACGACGTACTGTTCCGCCAAAATCTCCGCCGACGTTGCCGGTACACCACGCTCTTCCAAGAAGGCCAACATTTCGGTCCGCGTCTCTTCGACGGGCACTTCGCCGGCCTGGGTGGCGACCACCACAGCGGGATCCTCGCCGTAGAGGTTCGGCAAGGCGTAGATCGCGCCGATGACCAGAGCGGTAACGACGACCAGATACTTCCAGAGCGGGTAACGGTTCAAACTACTTGCCCTTCTGCTCCTTGATGGTGCCCTTCGGCATCACATGGGCCACAGCGTTCTTCTGCACGTGCAGCTTGACGCCGTCGGTGACCTCCACGGTGGCGAACGTCTCGCCCACATCGGTCACACGCCCAAGAACACCGCCGTTGGTCACCACCTCATCACCCTTCGACAGGCCCTCGACCAACTGCCGGTGCTCCTTCGCCCGCTTCGACTGCGGACGAATCAGCAGGAAGTAGAAGACGGCGATCATGGCGATCAGCAAAACGATGCTGAACAGCGGATTACCGGCCGGTTCTCCCTGCTGGGCCATAGCCGGTGCGATAAAGAAATCCATGCTGTTTACTCCGTATGGTTACCGATATCGAGAAGGATCGAATGAAGCGATTCAGGCGCGGGAGCGCGTCTCGTCCACGGTCCCGGCGGGCATGACACGGGCGATGAAATCGCGTTTGACGCGCCACTCCACTCCCTTCGCCACCTCCAGCGTGAAGAAGTCACCGTCGACGCCGGTGATCCGCCCCAGTTCACCGCCATTGGTTACGACCTCGTCGCCTTCTTGAAGGCCCTGGAGCATCTGTTGGTGCTCTTGCATCCGCTTGCGCTGCGGCCGGATGAGCAGCAGGTAGAACATCCCCACCAGCAGCGCGGTGAAGACCATAAAGAAGATCAGATCCCCGCCGCCCGCCTGGGGAGGGGGAGGCTCCTGGGCCATCGCCGTCGCAATCAGAAAATCCATGGCTGTGCCTCGTCCGCCCAAAGGGGCCGTATTATGTCACAGTGGAGGCGTCTTTTGGTCCCGCCGCCAATAGAACTCGTCGACGAACGCGGCAAGCCGGCCCGCCTCGATCGCCACGCGCATCTCGCGCATCAGATCCTGGTAGTAGTGGAGATTGTGCAGCGTGGCCAACCGCGCGCCCAGGATCTCGTTGCACTTATCGAGATGCCGCAAATAGGCGCGGGAGTAGTGGCGGCAGGTGTAGCACCGGCACGCCTCGTCCAGCGGCCGCGTATCCCGCGCGTAGCGGGCGTTACGCAGCCGGAGCAGCCCCTCCGCAGTGTAGATGAACGCATTGCGCGCATTACGGGTGGGGATGACGCAGTCGAAAAGATCGATCCCGCGGCGGACGCACTCCACCAGATCCTCCGGCTTCCCAACCCCCATGAGATAACGCGGCCGGTCCGCGGGCAACCGGGGCTCCAGCGCCTCGATCACCGCGTCGCGCTCGGCCGCCGGCTCCCCGACCGAGAGCCCGCCCAGCGCGTAGCCGTCGAAACCGATCCGCAACAACCCCTCCAACGAGGTCCGCCGCAGGTCGAGGTGAATTCCGCCCTGGACGATCCCGAAAAGCGCCGCCGGGTTGTCGCCGTGAGCCGCGCGGCTGCGCTCCGCCCACCTAAGGGAGAGCTCCATCGCCCGGGCGACATCGCCGCGCTCGGCCGGATAGGGGGAGCACTCATCGAAGATCATGACAATATCGGAGCCGAGGCGGCGCTGCACCGCCATCGACTCCTCCGGCCCCATGAAGACCGCCGCCCCGTCAACCGGTGAACGAAAATGGACCCCGGCCTCGGTAACCCGGCGCAGCTTGCCGAGGCTGTAGACCTGAAACCCGCCGGAATCGGTGAGTATGGGCCCATCCCAATGCATGAAGTCGTGCAAATCGCCGTGCAGGGAGATAATCCCGGTGCCGGGGCGCAGCCACAAATGAAAGGTGTTGCCGAGGATGATTTCCGCACCGCACTCGCGCAGCTCTTCCGGCGTCACCCCCTTGACCGTGCCGTAGGTACCGACCGGCATAAAGGCCGGGGTCTCGACAGTACCGCGGCGCGTATGAACGCGGCCCCGCCGGGCGGCGCCGTCGCCGGCCAGGCGCTCGAAGGAGAGCCCGGCGGCGGGATGCGGTTGGACGGGACTATACTCAGTCATGGCAGTTGAAGAGCGCATCCGCATAAGGGGCAGGGCGGAAGTCTACTATGCCGAACGGCCTTCCCCGGCTCGTTGGTTGCGCCAGCGCGACATATTGTCCACTATTTTCCCTGGACCACCACAGAGAATTCGAGAGGTTCCTCCTATGGGTTTCGCCTTCTGGCTTGCCGGCACACTGTTTACTATCGGTTTCGTCATCCTTGGAGAGACCGGAAAGCTCAAGGAGATCAGCGGAGAGAAGGTCATGTTGGCGCTGTTCTCGTTCGCCATCTGGCCCTTGATGCTCGGGGTCGCCATCCGGGAGCAATGGACCGGCGGCTACGACACCGACGAGCCCCTCGATGAGGACAACTGAGCGGAGCTTTTATGCCCTACGTCAATATCAAGATCACCCGCGAAGGCGCCACCGCGGAGCAGAAGCGGCAGCTCATTGAGGGAGCCACCCAACTACTTACGGATGTGCTCGGCAAGAATCCGAAGACCACTTCCGTCGTCATCGACGAGGTGGACACGGACAACTGGGGGATCGCCGGGACACCGGTCACCGAACTGCGGAAACAGCCGCCGCCCTGGCTCTAGGGGGGCTCGAAAAACCGGCCGAGGGCGGGGGTGGACCTCCTAGCGGGGGACGCGGTGAATACATCCCTGTACGCTCGACGGCGGCGTCCATGCCGCCGACGCCCCCGCTAGGAGGTCCA
>SKJZ01000233.1 GCA_007121755.1 Halorhodospira sp.
ACCGGCGAGACCCCCGAGGCGGCGCGCCACTCCGCCCTCCAGGAGATCGCCGGCGAGGTCGTCACCGCCGTCCGTTCCGAGCAGCGTGAGGTCTTTCGCTCCCTGCGCCGCCGGGGCGAGCTGCCCGACGACGAAGCGGAACTGGCCACGGAGCTGGAACTTACCGCCACCGTAGCCTCGGTCGCCCACGTCGAACTGGAGGGCGCCGAACTCGACGCCGAGCGCCGCATCAGCGGCGGCTGGTACGTCCGCATGCGGATGCCGGCCCGGCGCATGGAGATGCTGCGTGATCAGGCTCGCCGCAATGCTCCGGCCCTGGCGCAGTTCGAGGTGGTAGACGGGGTGCCCCAGGGCGAGCCGGGTCGCCGCTTCCGCCTCGCCGTGCGCGGGCTCGATACCGCCGAACGGACCGGCGTGGCCGACCGCCGCCTCTACACCCCCGAAATCGGCGAGACCACCTTCGGCGCCTACTTTGAAGAGACCGCCCGGCGGGCGGCGGCCCGCTTGCAGGTGATCCCGCTGGTGGACGGGGATTCGGTCCGGTTCGCCGTGGTCGATCGGGAGACCTTGCAGCCGCAGCCCCGGCTCGCCATCCGGGTCGGCCACCGCGAACTGACCGCGAACAGCGACGGCGTCACCGCCTCCCGGCGCACCACCGACCTGTCGTCCGCTACTCGCGTCGTCGTGGTCGGCGACCCCGGTACCGCGCCGCCCATCCCCGAGAGCGCGCGCGTGGTGGAGACCCTCTACCCGGAGGATTGGAGCGAATCGGGGAGGGCGACCCTCTACGTCCACACCGCGCCGCCGGAGGCGATCATCGAGGTCACCGCCCTCGACCGCTCCGGTGGGGCGCGGGCCGGTGGCGGCGTCGAGGTCGTCGGCGGGGGGCGTCAGTACTCGACGCCGGCCCGGGTGCCGGTGCGGCCCGGCCGCGAGTACGCCCTCCACGTCTTCGGCACCGAGGAGTACCGCGGCCACACCGAGCGGGTCGCCATCCCCGCCCGCGGCCCGGCCGCCTACCGCTCGGTGACGCTGACCGAGCGCCGGTACGGCTACATCGACTTGACCGCCGTGGGCCGCCACAGCCGGATCCGTCTCGACGGCCCGGTGGAGCTGCAGGCCGGCGCATTCGACCAAATCCTCGAGACCGGCCGCTACGAGGTGCGCGTCGACCGCGGCGGCGACCGCCGCTACCAGGAGATCGTCGACGAGCTGGTGCTGCGGCGTGACGAGACGGTCCGCCGGCGCTACGCCGAGCCGATCGATCGCCAGCCGTACCACTACGGCTGGCGTTGGGCGCTGAGCCTGTTCTACGTCGGCGGGGAGCCCGCGGACGACTACCTCGTGCCGTGGTACGGCGGCGACACCGCCTACGCCGATCTGGAGGATGCCCCGGAGGCCCAAGCCGCCGGGGTCCGCGGCGTCTCCCGCGACGGCTTCAACGCGCTGTTCGGCTTACAGGGGCAGTACTTCGCCAATACGCTTCCGCTGACGGTGGCGGGGAGTTTCGCGTTGCGCATGGAACAGTTCGATATCGACTACGAGGATAGCGTCGGCGGCCGGCGCACGGTGGAAGAGGATCTCGTTACGACGCAGACGACCGTCGGCGTGGGCATCTGGCGGCCCCTCGGCGGCGGCGGGGCGATCGGCTGGCTCACGGCCAACCGCGCCTGGGACTCCAGCAAGTGGTCCGACCGCGAGGATTTGGCGGCGACCCTGCCCGGAGGCAGCGTCACCAATACTTACGACTTCGTGGAGGTTGGCATCCACGTCGGCCGATTCGGCCTCGCGGCCCGCGTCTCGGAGCCGGACGCGGGCCTGCAGGCGATGCTCGTCCTCAGCCTCGGCCGCGCCATGATGGACCGCGGCTTCCGCCACCCGGCCAAGGCCCGCGCCCGCGAGGGCGTCCACTACACAACCGAACCCTAACCCGGCGTTACCGGCGCATCATCGGGCCGTCGCCGCGGCCAGCGCGACGCCGACAAGCGCCGCCGCGGGATGAAGTCTCGCTGCTGAATCAAGCGCGGCGGGAGGGTGAGCAGGAAGGCCTACAGAAAGGCGAAGCCGCCATGCTGTTGCGTCTGATCGAGCGCAAGTTCGGCCCGGAGGCGGCCGAGGCGCACCGTGAGCGCATTGAGCGGTCCGATGCCGAGACGCTGCTGGAGTGGTCGGAGCGTATCCTGACCGCCGATCACGTCGAGGAGATCTTCCATACGGCTTGAGCGGGATCGGCGCCCTGTTCCGTTGTTGTGATCCCGATGTTGGGCCTCCTGCGTCGGCCCAACCTACGCAGGGCCGGTAGGTTGGGCAGCCGGGTAGCCGGGTAGGTTGGGCAGCCGGGTAGCCGGGTAGGTTGGGCAGCCGGGTAGGTTGGGCCGACGCAGGAGGCCCAACATCAACCTGTTACACTTTCCAACGCAACGGTGCCGCACCGCACCGTTCCCGGGAGACCACACCGACAAGGAGTCACACCATGGCAGGGAAGCAACACGATCCGCGCTACAAGCGGATGTTCTCATACCCGGAGATGGTCCGAGATCTGCTCATCGAATACGTCCGCGAGGATTGGGTCCGCGAGCTCGACTTCTCCACCCTGGAGAAGCAGAACGGCTCCTACGTCGCGGATGATGATCGCGACCGCTGCGCCCCTTTCGATGGGTGGCCACGGATGTACACGGATGAACGCGGATGATTTTGATTTTTTGGTGTCGTTTCAGGGGAGGCGCCGCGTCGCCCGTTGCCAGTCGATGACGACGCCGGGCACGGCCCGGGCCGCCGTCTCGCCGGCGAGTTCCGCGATGTACGGCCTGCCGTAGGCGCCGGACTCAACGCGGTAGACGGTGATGATGCGGTCCACCGGGTGGACCAGCCAGTACTCGCGCACGCCGTGCCTCTCGTAGAGGTCGCGCTTTTTCACCTGGTCGTGGGCGGCGGTGGCTGGCGACAGGATCTCGACGATCCAGTCCGGCGCCCCGCGCACGCCGCGCTCGTCGATCTTCGCGGGGTCGCAGACCACCAGCAGGTCGGGCTGGACCACGGTGTCCACCTCTTCGTCCGTCTCGTCGCCGCGCGGCAGGCGCACGTCGAGCGGGGCAATCAGCACCCGGCAGTGGCTCTCCTCCAGGGCCTCGTCGACCTGCCTGGCCAGCTCGACCAGCACCGCCTGATGGATCACCGCCGGCGCCGGCGCCATCACATAGGCCACCCCGTCGATCAACTCGTAGCGGTCGTCGTCCGGCCAGGTCAGGTAGTCGCCGTAGTTGTGGCGTTCGATATCCCGTTGCGCCAGTCCCATGCCGTCACCTCCCGCTCGGGGCACCCGTTCATGATCGCCCACGCCAAGGCGCCGCGCAATATGCCCGGTATAAAAGGCACACGGATGAACGCGGATGATTTTGATTTTTATCCGTGCCTATTGGTGAACATCCGTGGCCCTGTCACACCGTGGCCCTGTCAATTGCGAGCCCCGTAGGGGCGTGGCAATCTCCCGGAGACTGCCACTTAGCGCCGACGAGGGGGCGCGGCGATTGGCGTTCGTCCGCGAGCGCGCGCTGCGGGATGAAGTCTCGCTGCTGGAGTGGTCGGAGCGTATTCTGACCGCCGATCGCGTCGAGGAGATCTTCCAACCGGCTTGAGCGGGATCGGCGCCCTGTTCCGTTATTGTGATCCCGATGTTGGGCCTACTGCGTCGGCCCAACCTACCCGGCTGCCCAACCTGCCCGGCTGTTCCGTTGTTGTGATCCCGATGTTGGGCCTCCTGCGTCGGCCCAACCTACGCAGGGCTGTGACTGCTTCTTCGTCTTCATCGTCGACTCTCCAGTGGTTGAAAAGCGCGGATACTCCCCTTACCGTAAGTGTGGACCACTGTAAAAAGTTATGGTTCAGCGAGAGCCGCGAAGGCCCCGGCCCGTCATCGCGAGCGCCACCCCTCGAGCGCGCTGTCGGCGTGGATCACCTTCTTCAAGCACTGGCCGTGGGGCGCTAGAATAGCTACAAAGCGGCACGTCAATAGGAGGCCATCTACCGTGGAATCCCGTATCACCATTGATCCGTCTATTTGTCACGGGAAGCCGTGTATCCGCGGGCTGCGCTATCCGGTGGAAAATATTCTTGAATGGCTCGCTGCTGGGATGAGCATCGATGAGATACTTGCTGACTACGAAGATCTGGAGCGCGAGGACATACTTGCCACCCTGGCGTATGCTGCACGTCTTGCCCACATCAAGCGGATGGATCGGAAAGTGGCGTGAAGTTTCTCATCGACGCCCAGTTGCCCCGGCGGCTTGCCGAGTGGTTGACGGATGCAGGTTACGATACGGTACATACGCTTGACCTTCCAAATAGGAACCGCACGCCCGACACGGAAGTCTGTGCGGTGGCTGACCGGGATATGCGTGTTGTCGTTACCAAGGACGCCGATTTTGTAAGCTCATATTTGGTCGAGGGGCGCCCCGCTAAGCTCCTGCTAGTGAGCACCGGTAACATCAGCAATGGTGACTTGTTGTCTTTGATGCAGTCCAGATTGTCGGAAGTGGTTACCGTTCTTGCCAACCATCACTACGTGGAGATCACCAGAGAATCGTTGGTAATCCACGAATGATGTGTTCGCTGGACAGCGTGCCATCTGCGACATGGAGGTGCCCGCCGCTCCGTGGTCCTGGATCTGCCCGACATCGCCTCGGTGGAAGTGCTCAACTCCACCATTGAACCGGGGGAGCTGACCGGACCGCCTCGGGTTGCCGCCCGGCCCGCTGTCGGCGTGGATCACCTTCTTCAAGCACTGGCGGGAGGAAGTGAAGATGGCCAAGGTTACCCACGAGCCTGTCAAAAAGGCGATGAGCCGCGTCCGGGAGCTGAGCGCCGACGAGGAGGCGCGGCGAATGGCTTTTGTGCGCGAGCGCGCGCTGCGCGATGAAGTGTCGCTGTTGAATCAAGCGCGGCGGGAAGGTGAGCAGAAAGGCGAAGCCTCCGTGCTGCTGCGTCTGATCGAATGCAAGTTCGGCCCGGAGGCGGCAGAGGCGCACCGTGAGCGCATTGAGCGGTCCGATGCCGAGACGCTGCTGGAGTGGTCGGAGCGTATTCTGACCGCCGATCACGTCGAGGAGATCTTCCATGCGGCTTGAGCGGGATCGGCGCCCTGTTCCGTTGTTGTGATCCCGATGTTGGGCCTCCTGCGTCGGCCCAACCTACCCGGCTGTTCC
>SKJZ01000055.1 GCA_007121755.1 Halorhodospira sp.
CCTTGAGAGACCTTCGGGCAGTATCCCGCCCTTGTGTCCATCCGGACGCGCCGAGCATCGTAGGCCGAGCGGGGCGGAGAGCGGCGCAGCCGCTCGGAGAGCGCGCAAGCTGTCTGAGCGGCGCGCTAGCGCCGCGAGTTTTTGCGCGCGATCCCGAACGGCCGAGAGGCGCAGGGAACCCGAAGGGCGCGTTCGGCGGACACAGGGGCGGGATACTGCCCGAAGGTCTCTCAAGGCCTCCAACGAAGCCATCTGCCCGGGTTGCGCTCTTCCGTGGTCCGTGTATTAACAAAAACTAATAGAATAAGTGTTTTGTTATGGGCGAGATTATATCCATTGAATTTACTTTGGCTAAGCGGCGGCTATGATGTTGCCAAGACTCCGCGAGGAGTGGGTTGCCCCCGGCCCGGTTACCGTCGGGCACGGGGCGCAGGACTTCTTAATAGAATCCAGGACCGTTTAGGAGAAGAGCATGGCGACCAAGACCTACAGCGCCGGCGTTAAGGAGTATCGCGAGACATACTGGGAGCCGAACTACCCCATTAAAGACAGCGACTTGCTCGCCTGCTTCAAGATCACCCCGCAGCCCGGGGTATCCCGCGAGGAAGCCGCGGCGGCCGTGGCGGCGGAGAGTTCCACCGGCACCTGGACGACGGTGTGGACCGACCTGCTGACCGATTTGGAGCACTACAAGGGCCGCGCCTACCGGATCGAGGACGTCCCCGGCGACGACGAGACCTTCTACGCCTTCATCGCCTACCCCATCGACCTCTTCGAAGAGGGGTCCATGGTCAACGTCTTCACTTCGCTGGTGGGTAACGTCTTCGGTTTCAAGGCGGTGCGCGCCTTGCGTCTCGAGGACGTCCGCTTCCCGCTGCACTACGTCATGACCTGCCCCGGACCGCCCAACGGCATCCAGGTGGAGCGTGACAAGATGAACAAGTACGGCCGTCCGCTGCTCGGCTGCACGATCAAGCCGAAGCTCGGCCTGTCGGCCAAGAACTACGGCCGCGCCGTTTACGAGTGCCTGCGCGGCGGCCTCGATTTCACCAAGGATGATGAGAACGTCAACTCCCAGCCGTTCATGCGTTGGCGCGACCGGTTCGACTTTGTCATCGAGGCCATCGAGAAGGCCGAGGCGGAGACCGGCGAGCGCAAGGGCCACTACTTGAACGTCACCGCCCCGACGCCGGAAGAGATGTACAAGCGTGCCGAGTACGCCAAGGAGATCGGCGCGCCGATCATCATGCACGACTACATCACCGCCGGCTTCTGCGCCCACCAGGGGCTGTCCAACTGGTGCCGCGACAACGGCATGCTGTTGCACATCCACCGCGCGATGCACGCGGTGCTGGACCGCAACCCGCGCCACGGCATCCACTTCCGGGTGCTGACCAAGATCCTGCGCCTGATGGGCGGCGATCAGCTCCACACCGGCACCGTGGTCGGCAAGCTGGAGGGCGATCGCGAGTCGACCCTGGGCTGGATCGACCTGCTGCGCAAGCCGTACGTGGAGGAGAACCGCTCCCGCGGCATCTTCTTCGACCAGGATTGGGGCGCGATGCCCGGCGCGTTCGCGGTGGCTTCCGGCGGTATCCACGTCTGGCACATGCCGGCGCTGCTCTCCATCTTCGGTGACGACGCCGTCTTCCAGTTCGGTGGCGGCACGTTGGGCCATCCGTGGGGTAACGCGGCCGGTGCGGCCGCCAACCGCGTCGCCCTGGAGGCGTGCGTCCAGGCCCGGAACGAGGGGCGTGAACTCGAGGTGGAGGGTAAGGAGATCCTGACCAACGCGGCGAAGAACAGCCCGGAGCTGAAGGCCGCGATGGAGACTTGGAAGGAGATCAAGTTCGAGTTCGATACCGTCGACAAGCTGGACACGGCGCATCGGTAAAACTGTTGCAAGAGGCAAGTTCCAAGGCGCAAGAGAGCACTCTTGAGACTTGAAACCGGAAACTTGTACCTCCCGAGAGGAATTCGATCATGAGCGAGATTCAGGATTACAAGTCGAAGCTTTCCGATCCGGCCAGCCGCCGGTTCGAGACCTTCTCCTACCTGCCGGAGATGACCGACGAGCAGATCCGCAAGCAGGTGGAGTACATCGTCAAGCAGGGTTGGAACCCGGCCGTGGAGCACACCGAGCCGGAGAACTCCTTCGACCACTACTGGTACATGTGGAAGTTGCCGATGTTCGGCGAGACCGATGTGGACGCCATCCTCAACGAGGCGGAGGCCTGTCACAAGGCGCATCCGGGGCACCACGTCCGGCTCGTCGGCTACGACAACTACAAGCAGAGCCAAGGGGCGGCGATGGTGATCTACCGGGGACCGATCGAGGTCTGAGCCGGCGGAGCGCCTGAGCTTTGAGGGCCTCCGGCCGGTTTCCGGCCGGGGGCCTTTTTTCGGAGGCAGTGAGGAGCCGTTGGCAATGAGTGAGCACGACATCGAGCAGTACAAGGTGACCGAAACGCCGTACTACCGCCCGGTGGCCGACGAGGTGGATCTGTACGAGGCGGCCTATCAGGCGCGTATGCCGGTGATGCTCAAAGGCCCCACCGGGTGCGGCAAGTCGCGTTTCGTCGAGTATATGGCGTGGAAACTTGGCCGGCCGCTGGTGACGGTGGCGTGTAACGAGGACATGACGGCGGGCGATCTGGTCGGCCGTTATTTGCTCGACGCCGAGGGTACGCGGTGGCAGGACGGCCCGTTGACAGTCGCCGCCCGCATCGGCGCCATCTGCTACCTGGATGAAGTGGTCGAGGCGCGCCAGGACACCACCGTGGTTATCCACCCCCTCACCGACCACCGGCGCACCTTGCCGTTGGAGAAGAAGGGCGAGATCGTCCACGCCGACGACCGTTTCCATTTGGTGATTTCCTACAACCCCGGCTACCAGTCGTTGATGAAGGATCTGAAACAGTCGACCAAGCAACGGTTCGGCGCCCTCGATTTCGACTACCCGGAGGCGGAGGTCGAGGCCGAGATTGTCGCCCACGAGACCGGAGTCGACGGCGATATCGCCAACAAGCTGGTGCAGATCGCTCATCGCGCCCGTAATTTGAAGGGGCACGGCCTCGATGAGGGCATCTCCACCCGGCTGTTGGTCTACGCCGCCAGCTTGATCGCCAAGGGCATCGAGCCGCGGGCGGCCTGCACCATGTCGCTGGTCCGGCCGCTGACCGACGATCCGGACATGCGGGATACATTGGATCAGGCCGTGGCCACCTACTTCTGATTCGACTTCCTGGCCGTGGGAGACGACCGTTATGACGGTAAGGCTCGACGACTACCGGGAGGCCCTGGAGGCGGTGGATCCCCATGTGCGGGATACGCTGGAGGCGACCTTCGCCGAGGCCTCCAGAGTGATGTCGCCCCGTGGGTTGCAACACTACATGGAGGGCGCGCGCGTCCTGTCCGAGTTGGGGCGGGGCACCGACCTGGTCACCTCCTATCTCGAGGCGATGCCCGGCGTCGCCAAGGAGGTGGGCGAAGACGTGGTGCCGGAGATCGTAACCGGGGCGATGAAGCTCTCGTCGATGGTCAGCGGCCAAGTCATTGCGCTGCTGCTCTCCACCATGCCGACCGCCGCGTCCCGGTTGGGCGATCCGGAATTGGTTCGCCAGTACCTGTCGCTGGTTCACCAGCTGTCCGCCAAGGCGCCCCGGGGGCTCCGCCCGATGCTGGAGCATCTGGACCAGCTGTTCGGCAAGCTGACCCTCGGAGGACTGCGCCGCTGGGCGATGTGGGGCGCCCAGGCCCACGCCCGCGATTTCGAGCAGCAGCGGGGATACTTCGGCCTGGAGACCGCGGACAGTCAAGCCCTGTTGCAACAGGAGCGACGGGGTACGCTCTTTGTCGATAATCAGCGCAAGCTCAATTTCTACCTCCGCGCCTTGTGGGGCCGCGACTTCTTCATGCGGCCCACTTCCGGGGACTTCGAGACGCGGGAGGGTTATAAGCCGTTTATCGAGCAGCGGGTGATCCACCTGCCCGACGCGTACGACGACTACCACGGGTTGCCCGGAAAGGATCTATACCGGGCGGCCGCCGCGCACGCCGCGGCTCACCTGATCTACACCACCGAGCCGATCTCGCCGGAGATGCTCAAGCCGGCCCAAATGGTGATCATCGGCTTGGTGGAGGACGCCCGGGTCGAGCATTTGGCCGCGCGGGAGTTCCCGGGGTTGCACCGGCTTTGGCTCTCCTTCCATGAGAAGCTGTGGGAGGAGAGCCGCTCCCGCGAGCCGGTGGTCGATCTGTTGGAGCGGGCCGCCCACGCCATGCTCGATCCGGACTACCGCGACGCCGATCCGTGGGTCCGCGGCGTACAGGAGATCTTCTTCGCGCAGTTCAAGGACCGGCCCCACGACGTTGCCCTCTCCTGGGAGTTGGGCCTTGAGTTTTATAACAGCCTCGCGCGGGCGCACGCGCTGCCCAACTACCGGGTGCTGCAATCGGTCGCCGTGCCGTACCGGGACGACAACCGCTACCTCTTTGCCGCCGACGAGCAGGAGTGGCAAGACGCCGAGTACGTCCCCGCCAGCCACCGGCAGGTACGCAAGACCGTCAATCTGATGGAGATGGTCAACGAGATCGACTGCGAGCTGGCCGGGGACGACGCGCAAGAGGTATGGATTCTCGAGTCGGAGTTGTTCCCATACGAAGACGAGGGGATCAGCTACAACCAGATGGAGGGGCGCGAGCCGGTCAGTCCGCCCTTCCATTACCAGGAGTGGGACTACCAGGTCCAGCTCCACCGCCCCAATTGGGCGACGGTCATCGAGAAGCGCCCAAGCCGGGGCGATCCGGCGGAGATCGATGCGGTGCTCAATGAGCACCGGCCGATCGCCAGCCGCTTGCGCTACATGATCGACGCCCTCCAGCCCCAGGGGTTGATGCGGATGCGCCGCCAGGAGGACGGCGATGAACTCGACATCGACGCCGCGGTGCGCGCCATGGTCGACCTGCGACTCGGTATGAGTCCGGATCCGCGGGTGAATACACGCCATATCCGCAAGACGCGGGATCTGGCCGTCCTCCTGTTGCTCGACCTCTCCGAATCGACCAACGACACGGTGAACGGCAGCGAAAAGACCGTGCTCCAACTCACCCGCGAGGCTACCGCGTTGCTGAGTTGGGCCATCGACGGGATTGGCGACCCCTTC
>SKJZ01000152.1 GCA_007121755.1 Halorhodospira sp.
AGGACTCCGCGAAGCGGAGAGCGCGCAAGCTGTCTGAGCGGCGCGCCAGCGCCGCGAGTTTTTGCGCGCGCTCCTGATCGGCCGAGAAGCGCAGGGAACCCGAAGGGCGCGTCCGGTGAGCACGGCAGGAACCCCGCTCCGGCAATGCTTTCCGTAAATTAGTATCGCACCGCGCTGAGTGCCGGCGCCACTCTCCGCCCCTCGGCCGATGCAAGGGGGATGGCCAGCACGCGTAGAGCATTACACGTTTTGAAGAACCTCTTCCACACGGCGGACATCCTCCTCGGTATCCACCCCCGGTCCGGGGCGGTCGTCGACCACGGCGACTTGGATTCGGTATCCGTGCCACAGGGCGCGAAGCTGCTCCAGCTGCTCCACCTCTTCCGGCGGCGCCACGGACAATCGTGGAAAGCGGCGCAGGAAGGCGGCGCGGTAGGCGTAAAGCCCCAAATGACGAAGCCAGCCACTCTGTCCCGACCGCTCAGCCGCAGGCGGTTGTGGAAAGCGGTCACGCTGCCACGGGATCGGCGCCCGGCTGAAGTATAAGGCCCGCCCGGCCGCGTCGCGGACCACCTTGACCGCCGCCGGATCGAAGATCTCATCCCCCTCTTCGATCGGTACGGCGGCCGTAGCGATGGCGCTCTCCGGATCGGAGGCCAGCGCCGCCACGATACGGGACGGCAGGCCGGTCGGCATCAGCGGCTCATCCCCCTGGACATTGACCACCACCGCCTCATCGTCGAGCCCCAGGTACTCCACGACCTCGGAAATCCGATCGGTGCCTGTGGGGTGGTCGATCCGCGTCAACACCACTTCCGCGCCGAATCGCCGGCACGCCACCTCAATCCGCTCATCATCGGTAGCTACGACGACCCTGGTCGCCCCCATCCCGAGTGCGCGCCGGTGGACGTGTTCGATCAATGGGCGCCCGGCGATCTCGATCAAGGGCTTGCCCGGCAATCGTGAAGCCCCGTAGCGCGCGGGGATGACCACCGTAAAAGGGATCGTGCTCATCGGCACCTCGAATTGTGTAACAACCCATCCAACAAGTGATCGATCCGTTCCGCGGTATCGGACGGCGGGCACAGCGTGACCGGCAACCACCACCCGTTTCGAGCCGCCTTCAGGCGGCCGCACTTCACCGCGTCCTTGGCGGTGGTCACGAACGGCGAACCGTCCGGGAAATCCAGGTCCGCCTCGCGATAACGGTGGTGATCCGGAAATGCGTGCTCCACGACCTCGAATCCGGCCTCCCGCAGGGTACGAAAGAAGCGTTCCGGGTTGCCGATCCCGGCAACGGCGTGAACCCTCCCCCCGCGCAACTCACCGCCACCCCCGAGCAGCGGCCGCGGTCGCCCGGCCGCCAACTCGAACGCCAACGGCGTCTCCGGTATAGCCCCTCCGTTGGCCAAGACGAGATCCACCTCATCCAGCCTGGAAGGCGGTTCGCGCAACGGCCCCGCGGGCAGCAGGTATCCGTTGCCCAGGCGCCGCGCGGCGTCGATGACGACCACCTCGGCGTCGCGGGCCAACCGATAGTGCTGCAGCCCGTCGTCCCCAACCACCACGTTACACCCGCCCTGCTCCACCGCCGCCATCGCGGCGGCCACGCGATCGGAGCCCACGAAGACCGGAGCCCCGGTCGCGCGGGCGAGCATCAGCGGTTCATCCCCCGGCAGGCCGGGGTCCATATCCGGCGTGACCCGCAACGGCCCGCGGCCGGCCCGGCCACCGTATCCCCGGGATACGATCCCGGGCTTGGCGCCCATGTCGGCCAGGCGGCGGACCACGTACTCCACCAGCGGGCTCTTACCCGTGCCGCCAACGAATATATTGCCGACGATCACCACCGGGACCGGCACCCGGAAAACCGCCTTGAGTCCCGCGCGATAGGCGTACCGCCGGACGCGGACCACCCCCCCGTGGAGCCATGCCAGCGGCGCCAGCGCGCGCGCAGCGGCGCCTCGGTGCAGCCAGAACGCGGGGAAGGTAGCCATTCACTCCGCGGCGATCATCGAGACGTCGCCGTCTTCGAATTGGGTACGGTAGAGGGCCGCGTAGCGGCCCTCCGCGGCCAACAGCTCCCCGGAGGTGCCCTGCTCCACCACGTTGCCGTGATGGAGAACGACGATCTTGTCCGCGTGTTCCACGGTGGAGAGCCGATGGGCAATCACAAAGGTGGTGCGTCCCTTCATCAACTGCTCCAACGCCTGCTGGATATAGTGCTCCGACTCGGTGTCCAGGGCCGACGTCGCCTCGTCGAGGATAAGAATCGGGGCATCTTTGAGCAATGCCCTGGCGATAGCGACCCGTTGGCGCTGCCCCCCCGAGAGCATGGTGCCGTTTTCACCCACTACGGTATCCATGCCTCGGGGCAGATCCCGAATGAACTCGACCGCATACGCCGCTTCGGCGGCCGCCCAGATCTCGTCGCGAGTCGGTGAACCGACCGCCCCGTAAGCGATGTTCTCCTCCAGGGAGGTGTTGAACAGGCATACCTGTTGCCCCACCAGGGCGATCTGGCGGCGCAGATCCTTTAGACGGTACGCCCCCAGAGGTACGCCATCGAGCCGGATCTCCCCTTGTAGCGGTTCATAGAAGCGCGGAATCAGGTTGATCAAAGTCGTCTTGCCGCTCCCTGAACGGCCGACCAGCGCCACCTTCTCCCCCGGATCGGCCGTTAACCGGATATCGTGGAGCACGTCCCCTTTCTCGGGATCGTAGGCGAAACGCACGCCGTCAAACTCGATACGGCCGTCGGCGCGTTGGATGGTCCGGGTACCGTGATCCGCCTCCGAGGGGGCGTCCAGGACCGAATAGATGCTCTGGGCGGCGGTGATCCCCTTCTGAATCACTGCATTGACCCGGGTAAGGCTCTTCAAGGGCGGGTTGAGAAACATCACCGCCCCGACGAATGAGACAAAGGTTCCAACGGTGAGGGTCTCCATCACCGCGCCGAGCGTGGCCAGATAGATCATGACCGCAAGCGCGATCGCCGCTACCAACTGGACCGCCGGCGCCGCGAGCAGTTTGGTCGCCGTGAACTTCATGAACTGCTTGCGGTTCTGCTCATTGACCCGCTCAAACCGTTGCCGCTCTTGCTCCCCTTGCCCAAAGATCTTAATGACTTGGAAGCCCTCGACGGTCTCCTCGGCCACATTGGCCACCCCACCGACCGCCCGGTGGATGCGCCGGCTGATTTTCCGGAAACGCTTCGTGATTACGATAATGATGCCCGCGATAATGGGGCCTATGACGAGAACCATGAGGATCAGCCACAAGGAGAGGTAGATCATGTAGCCGAAGATGAAAACAACCCGGGCACCGTCCCGGATAATCGCGAGCGCCGCCTCCGTAACCGATCCCGCCACATGTTCCGACTCGTACGTCATCTTGGCGATCAACCGGCCCGAAGACATCTGGTCGAAGTAGCCGTTGGGCAGCCCGAGAATCTTCTCATGGAGTTCGGTGCGCAGGCTTTTGACCATCCGCCGCGCAATCCATTTCATCAAGTACTCGGAGAAGAACATCGCCACTCCGTGGGCGATGAACAAGACGATGATGGCGACCGGCATGAGGCGGATCGTCGCCGGATCCCGCTCTACAAAGCCATCATCCAGCAGCGGCTTGATCAGCGCCACGAACCCCGCCTGGGTCGCCGCCATTGCCACCATGGCGGCGACGGCCAGCGCGGCGATCTTCCAATGGGGCTTGACGTAATTGACCAGCAGGCGTTTATAGGTTTGCCACGCCAGCGCATGGCTCTCCCCGCTGTTCCACTCTAGGGCGGTAGCCCGATCGGTGGTGCCGTTATTGGCTGCACTCAATGAATTGACCTCAAAACTCGTCTTCAAGTCACCGCGGCGGAATCTCAGTCGTCTTCATCCACCGGCAGCGCCGCGATGGCGATACGCTCGATACCCACTTGCCCGGCGGCATCCATGGCCCGCACAACGGCGCCATGCGGCGTACCGGCGTCGGCCCGGATCACCAAGCCGGCAACCTCTCCGGCCGCCAACGCCTCCTCCAGCGCCTGTATCAAAGTAGCGCGCTCCCGGTTGATCAAGGCGGTGCCGCCGAGGTAGTACTCGCCCGCGCTATCCACCGCCAACTCCAATGTGCCGGTCTCGTCCGGAACGGGGTCCGCTTCCGCTTCGGGAAGCGTGATTTCCAAACCGGCATCGCGCACGAACGTGGTGGTTACCATGAAAAAGATCAGCAGCAGGAAAACTACGTCGATTAGTGGCGTGAGATTGATTTCCGGCTCTTCCCTGCGCCGGCCGCCACGCAGATTCACGCCGGCTCCCCGCGCTGTCCGCCTCCGCCGGGCCGTGACGCCTCCACCAGGCGCAGCGCCTCCTGTTCCATCTCCACGACTAGCTGATCCACCAGCCCTCGCAGGTAGCGGTACGCCATCAATGCGGGAATCGCCACGGTCAACCCGGATGCAGTGGTGATCAGCGCCTCAGCGATGCCGCCGGAGAGGGCCGGCATATCGCCCATTCCGTCCGCGCTGATGGCCCCGAAGACCCGGATCATCCCGATAACCGTGCCCAGAAGACCCAGCAGCGGGCTGATTGCAGCGATCGTGCCCAGGGTGTTCAGATACCGCTCCATCCGGTGCGCCTCATGGCGCCCCGCGTCCTCGATGGCTTCCGCCATCGCGGTGCGGCCGTGGTGGATATTGGCCACCCCGGCGGCCAGGATCCGGCCCAATGGCGAACTCTCCTTCAATGCCTCGATGTGGCGGGCATCGAGGTGCCGCTCCCGGGCCAGGCGCCACGCCCGCCCGCGCAAGGCGGGGGGGAGGATACGCCGGCGCTGCAGGGTCCAGAAGCGTTCGGCGATAATGGCCAATGCCAGCACTGAACAGGCCAATATCGGCAACATGAGCCAACCGCCGGCTTGGATCAGTTCGAGCATTCCATCTCCCGCCGCGGGGGACCGGTCCGGGCCGGTCCGTGAACAAAGGTGCGATTCTATAGCATTTGCAAACGCTTTCAGAAGCCATCGCGCGGCATCGCCGCTTCCGTCGACTCCGTGGCGTTCCATCGCCAGTGGCGGTGGAACGGCCGTCCGGACCGGCGGCGCAGGGTTTTCACTTCCGCCGCGTCCCCGGTCAATTCGAGGACAAGCGCTCCGTGCTCCCGCGTGGTCCAAACCCTCCCATCCGGACTGCGCAACGCGGCCACGCCCCCGGCGGCGCCATCGGTCAACCCTGCCGTCCACGTATCCGCGGGCGTACCGCCGAGCTCCGGCAGCAGGCGTACGATTCCGCCCGGTCCGGTCACCGTGAGCGCGCAGCCGCTGCCGGCGGGAGCCCCCTCCGCATGCAGCATCCAGTCGGCGAGTTGCGGTGCGGCGCACTCCTCCGCGCTCTCCAGCACCGGCACATCGGGCCACCGCCGACGGAAGTCGTCGACCCCCCCGGACCACCGGTCGTGCTGTCCCGGCAGCACCGCCGCGTCAGGCGTCCGTCCCTGCCGCTCCCAGTACGGATTCAATGCAACACGCACGCCGTTGAGACCACCGCCGGGGCCGAGACCGTAGGCGACCGCGCCGCCGCCGCTCTCTACCAGGGCGGTGAACCCCTCTCCGGTATCGAACACGGTGACCCGCACCCTCTCCCCGTCGACCCGCTCGGCCGGGAGCACCGCGAGCGAGCCCAACAGCATCAGGCAAGCGCTTCGTGCCGGCCACCCCGGCGGCATCAGAAGCAGAAGCGCCCCGACGGCGGCGGCCGAGAGCAACCACCAAGGGTAACCGGCCGGATCGCCGCCCATCTCGATCAAATCAGCGGCGATTTCCAGAAACCTCCACAAGGCGGCCAGCACAAGGTCCGCCCCCCGCCAACAGAGCGCGGCCAAGCCCTCGCTCGCCGGCAACAGACCGACTCCCAACAGCACCAACGGGACCACGGCGAACCCCACCACCGGAATCGCGACGATATTCGCAATCGGGGAGACCCAAGGCACATCGGCGAACCACAAGGCCAGTAGAGGCAACAGCGCCAAGCTGATCACCGTCTGAATGCGCAGCCAGGCAAGCAGACGAAACCGAAAGGTCGACCGATTCTGCGTGCTCAGCAGGATGGTCGCCACCGCGCCGAAGGAGAGCCAGAACCCCGCCTCTAGCGGGGCCAACGGATCGATAAGCAAGACCGCCGCCGCCGCCACTGTCAGCGAGTGCCAGCCGTTGCTGGTACAACGCATCAGTAACGTGGTAACGAACACCGTTAACATAACGAGGGCCCGCTGGGTCGGCAGGGTAAAGCCGGCCAAAACTGCATAAGTAGCGGCCGCCGCCACGGCCGCGACACCGCCGGCGATCAACGACGGCACGCGTGCGGCCAAAGCCGGCCACAGCCGCCACGCACCGGCCACAACCGTTCCGGCCAACCCGGCCACCAAGCCGATATGCAGGCCCGATATTGCCAATAGGTGGCCGGTGCCGGTGCGCGATAACACCGACCACTGTTCGCCGCCGATACCGTCACGGACCGCCACCGCTAAGCCCTGGATCAGACCGGTACGCGGCGACCCGTCGAGGCTAACCGCTATCGCACGGGCCACCCGCTCCCGCACCTGGTGAAACGATGCGCTCTCACCTCGCCACTCCGGCTCCGTGGCCGATGCGGTGCTTCGGACGTATCCCGTCGCCCCGATGCGGCGCACAAAGAGCCAACGCTGGTAATCGAACCCCGCCGGGTTTAGAAAGCCATCCGGTGGCCGCAGCCGCACCGGAAGCCGCCAGTGGTCGCCCGGCCGGATTTCCGGTGCATCGCCATACCAGACGAGGCGGATACGTGTACGCTGGAGTGTGTCCCATCCGTTATCGGATGAGCGGAGCGGAACGGCGAGAAAAACAGTACGCTGAGGGTTGCGATATGGTATATCCGCTACACGGATATCGAGCACGACATCGGCGCGCTCCCCAACCGGAAGCGCCAATTGCCGATCGATGAGGTCGGCGGTCAGG
This sequence comes from Halorhodospira sp., assembly GCA_007121755.1. Lineage (GTDB taxonomy): Bacteria > Pseudomonadota > Gammaproteobacteria > Nitrococcales > Halorhodospiraceae > SKYL01. The sequence continues at coordinate 6,979 of SKJZ01000152.1, forward strand.
AAAGCGGTCCAGGCGAAACCGATCAAGCCCCAAACGGGCCAGTGCAGGGACGGCGGCATGCGATACAACAGCAGCGCCGCCATCAACGCCAGAGCCGCCGGCAGCCAGCCGGGATAAGGCGCGGTGACTGCTCCATGGAAGAGCAGCACACCAGTGCAAAAGGCGAGCGCTCCTGCCCGCATGGCCCGTCCTTGGAAGTAAAAAGGGCAATCGGTTGACCAGATCGCTAATCTAGCGCGGCACCTTGTAACGAGTAAAGGCTGCTACACACGCGGAGAGAACGGGAAACACCATGCCCCGTCGGGTACTGAAGCAGTATCTCCCCGATTTCCAGAAGATCAGGGAGCGCGGACGGTTTGGGTTCTTCGGGCGATTGCTGGAGGATCCCTTTCTGCTCCACCTCAACCGGCGCTCCGTCGCCGGTGGTGTTGCTGTGGGGCTGTTTGTCGCCTTCCTGCCGATCCCGATGCAGATGGTCGCGGCGGCGGGCGTGGCGGTTCTGGTCCGGGTCAACCTGCTGCTTTCCGTTATGCTGGTCTGGGTCTCCAACCCGTTCACAATGCCGCCGATGCTTTACGCGTCGTATCGGTTGGGGGCGCGGATCACCGGCACCAATATCGAACGCCGGCCGTTCGAACTGAAGTTGGAGTGGTTCTGGGATAACTTGGCCCAAACGTGGCAGCCGCTGCTCTTGGGATCGGTCCTCCTCGGGCTGCTCACCGCAGCTATCGGCTATCTGCTCGTTCTTCTCGCTTGGCGGCTCTATGTCTACCGCCACCTGCAATTACGGGGACAGCGCTTGTCACGGCGCCAGAAAAATTAACCTTCCCGAAAGGTTAGTCATCAAGGGTCGGCCAGGAGCCTTCCGTCGTCGAGCCGGTAGATCCGGTCGGCTTGCGCGGCGAGATTGAGATCGTGGGTCACGATGATCGCGGCAGTCCCCACCTCACGATTGAGCGCTTGCAACAGGCCGAAGACCCGCGCCGCCGTGTGGCGGTCCAGATTGCCGGTCGGTTCGTCCGCAAGGATACATAGCGGACGGGTCACCATGGCCCGGGCGATCGCCACCCGCTGGCGTTCGCCACCGGACAACTCCGAAGGACGGTGCTCCACCCGGTCGGCCAAGCCGACTCGCTCCAGCACCTGCCGCGCCGTTTCGGCGGCCTCGGCGGTAGCGGTACCTCGGATGAGCAGCGGCATCGCCACGTTCTCCAGGGCGGTGAACTCCGGCAACAGGTGGTGAAACTGGTAGACGAACCCCAGGGCGCGGTTCCGCAGACGCCCCCGCGGGCCCTGCCGCAACTGATGGATCACCTGCCCGTCGATTGCCACCTCACCGGCGCTTGGGGTATCGAGCCCGCCCAGCAGGTGTAGCAGGGTGCTCTTACCCGAGCCGGATGGTCCGACAACCGCGATCTGTTCACCCCGTTGCAGCTCCAAATCGATACCCCGCAGAACCTCCACCTCTTGAGGCCCTTCGCTGTACCGCTTGGCCAGACCGCGGCACGCGAGTACGGGAGAGGGCGAGTCATTCATAACGCAGCGCCTCCGCCGGTTGGGTGCGCGCGGCCCGCCACGCCGGATAGAGGGTGGCCAGCAAGGAGAGCCCCAGCGCCATGCCCGTAATCCGCCAAACATCACTGTTGCGCAGTTCCGAAGGCAGATCGCTGATGTAGTAGACGTCCGCCGGCAGGAACTCGATGCTCAGCAGCCGCTCGACGGCCGGCACGATGTTCTCAACGTTGAGCGCCAGGGCGACCCCGCCGGCGACGCCCAACGCTGTCCCCACCAGGCCGATCAATGCGCCCTGAATGATGAACACCGCCATGACGCTCCGCGGGCTCAACCCCAAGGTCCGCAGTATGGCGATGTCCGCCTGCTTATCCCGGACTACCATGACCAGGGTGGAGACAATATTGAACGCCGCCACGGCGACAATGAGGGCGAGGATGACGAACATCACGGTCTTCTCGGTCTGCACCGCGCGGAAGAAGTTGGCGTGCTGCCGCGTCCAGTCGAGTACCCGGTACTCCCCCGGCAAGTGCCGCGCGACCTCGTGGGCCAACCACGGCGCGGCCATCAGATCGTCGAGCTTGAGGCGGATACCGGTGACATCCTCACCCAGGCCCAAGACCCGTCCCGCGTCGTTGAGGTGGGCCATCGCGAGGGTGCGGTCGTACTCGTACATCCCCACCTCGAAGATCCCGATCACGGTGAACCGGCGCATCCGCGGCGCAACTCCGGTTACCGAAATCCTCGCCTCGGGGGTGATAATATTGACCCGATCGCCCACCCGGGCGCGGAGCTGGCGGGCCAGCGCGGAGCCGAGCACAATGCCGTACTCCCCCTGTTCCAAATCGCCGTGGCCGTCGACGATCTGTCCGAAGACATCGGAGACACGGGGTTCATGCTCGGGATGAACACCACGAATCAGCGTGCCGCTCACCTGCCCGCCACGGGTAATCATGACCTCCCCTTCCACGAAGGGGGCGGCCCCCAGGACCCGCTGGTGATCCTCTGCGGCTGCCATCACCGGTTCCCACTCCTCCACCGCGCCGGTCAGGCCGTGCACAGTGGCGTGGGAGACCATCCCCAGGATCCGTTCGCGCAACTCGCGCTCGAAACCGTTCATGACCGACAGCACCGTGATGAGGGCGGCGACACCCAACGCGATACCGACCATCGAGGTCATGGTGATAAACGAGACGAAGTGCGTACGGCGCCGGGCACGGGTGTAGCGCAACCCGATGAACAGCTCCACCGGTCGAAACAAGGTATTCTTCCTCAACGGTATAGACGACGGTGCGTCAGTCTACGTTTTTGCCCGCCGCGGGGGAATCTTATATAGTCGCCGCCCTTTGGGAATCGGATATCACCATGAACGTGCCGGTCCACCCAGATTGCCAGAAGCCGCGTCTGCCCGCCGAGTGGGAGCCACATGCGGCGCTGATGATCACTTGGCCCCATGCCGACAACGGCTGGGGCGCCTCGCTGGAGGCGGTCGAGACCTGTTTTGAAGGGTTGGCCGCCGCCGCCGCCCGCTTCGACCCCCTGTTGATCGTCTGCCGGGACGGCGCCCACCTCGCCTCGGTGCGCACGCGGCTGGCCCACGCCGGCATCCCGGCGGAACGGACGATCCTCGCCGAGGCCCCTTCCAACGATGTATGGGCCCGGGACCATGGGCCCATTGCTGTCACCCGTCCGGGCGGGGCGGCTCAATTGCTCGATTTCCGGTTCAACGGCTGGGGCCGGCGCTACCCGCATCGGGACGACGACCTGGTAACCCATAGACTTACTGAGACCGGTGTTTTCGGCGCCGGTTCCTATCGGCGCATCGAGTGGGTATTGGAAGGCGGCAGCATCGATAGCGACGGCGCCGGAACGCTGCTGACGACCCGCAGCTGCCTGATGAACGCCAACCGCAACGGCGGCGCGGATCAGAACCAGATTGAGGAGCAACTGTCGGCGCGCCTTGGAGCCAACCGTATCCTCTGGCTGCGGTCCGGTTGGCTCCAAGGGGATGATACCGACGGGCACGTCGACCAATTGGCCCGTTTCCTCGACCGGGAGACCATCGCCTATACCGCCTGCACAGATCCGGACGACATCCACTACGAAACGCTGCAGGCGATGGCCGAAGAGCTGGCTTCCTTGCGCACGCTGCGTGGCGATCCCTATCGGCTGGTACCTCTTCCCCTGCCTGCCCCGCAGTTCGACGACGACGGCAATCGCCTGCCCGCCGCTTACGCCAACTTCGTCTTCGTGAACGGCGGTCTGATTGTGCCTGCATACGGTGATCCGGCGGATACAGTGGCCGCCGCGCGTCTGGCCCAGGCCCTGCCCGGCCGGACGGTAGTCAGGGTTCCCGCCCGCCCCATCATTAGCCAGGGCGGCAGCCTCCACTGCGCCACCATGCATCTGCCGGCCGGGGTGGCCATCGACGGCCTCACTATCCCGGCATCGGCCTCGGGGTGGTAGTTGTGGAGCACGCCCCACTCACCGTGGCAGCCGTTCAGCACGCTTGCGCGGAGGATCCGGAGGAGAATCTCGCTCGCAGTTGCGCCGGCATCGATGAGGCGGCCGCCTGCGGCGCACGACTGGTGCTCCTTCAGGAGCTCCACGGCACGCCTTACCCCTGCCAAGAAGAGCATCCGCGTCATTTCCAAGCGGCGGAACCGGTTCCCGGCCCCACTACCGCAATGCTTGCTGCGCGGGCCAAACGGCACAACGCGGTGGTTGTCGGTTCTGTCTTCGAACGGCGGGCGCCGGGGCTCTATCACAACACGGCGGTCGTCCTCGATGCCGACGGGAGTCTTGCCGGGATCTACCGCAAGATGCATATCCCCGACGATCCTGGCTACTATGAGAAATTCTATTTCACCCCGGGGGACACCGGTTTTCGTCCTGTCGCTACCGCCGTAGGGCGCCTCGGCGTGCTGGTCTGCTGGGATCAATGGTTCCCGGAAGCAGCCCGGCTCATGGCCCTGGCAGGAGCCGAAATTCTGCTCTATCCGACGGCTATCGGCTACGATCCGGACGATGACGGCGGCGAACAGGCCCGGCAACTCGACGCCTGGATCACCGTGCAGCGGGCGCACGCCATCGCCAACGGCTTGCCGCTGGTCGCCTGCAACCGTACCGGCCTGGAGGAGCCGCCCGGCGGTAGCGGCGGCAACCGTTTCTGGGGCTCCAGCTTCATTTGCGGCCCGCAGGGCGAGGTACTCTCCCGAGCCGGCGACGATCCGGAAGTGCTGGTAGCGACCGTCGACCCCCGCCGCACCGAGACAGTGCGGCAAATGTGGCCGTTCCTGCGTGATCGGCGCATCGATGCGTATCACGGGCTGCTCCGCCGCTTTTTGGACGGCGAAGGGCCTGCCTGAGCCGGGCCGCCGGAAAACTCTCCCTGGCCTTGACTCCAAAAAGCTTAGTAACATGCCCGCCCCTTCAGACCACCGGTAACGAGGCTATCCCTTGTCGCACGAGTTAGAGGAACGCCCCTCACAGGGACCGCCACACAGCACCAAAGGCGGCATCGCCGCGCCCTACGTTGTCTATCTCCTCTATGTGCTGTCGCTCCTTTTTGGGGTTACCGCAGTCGCGGGCGTTATCATCGCCTATATCGCCAAACGGAACGCCCCGGCTTGGCTGGCGAGCCACTACCGCTTCCAGATCGGCACCTTCTGGATCGGTCTGCTGCTGTTCGGGGTGGCGATCGCCACCACCCCGATCTTCGGTATCGGAGTCGTCGTCGCCATCGCGCTCATGGTTTGGCTGATTATCCGCTGCGGTTACGGGCTGCGGCGCCTGGGAGCGCGGCGGCCGATCCCGGTGCCGGAGACGTGGTGGTTTGGCTGGCAGCGAAACGGTTGACCGGTTTCATGAACAGCGACGAGACACCCCTGGTATGGCCCGACTTGCCGCTGCCGAAGCGGCAAGGTGAACGGCGCGACTGGCGCAATCTGGCGGGCGCAGCCGAGGCCTTGGCGGTCGCGGAGGCGGCCCTGCGCGCCGATGCGCTGGTTGTGGCCGTGGCCGGATCGCCCCAAGAGGCGTCGGGCCTGGTCGAGGAGATACGCTTTTTCCTCGGCGACGCGATCCCTACCCTCGCCTTCCCGGATTGGGAGACCCTGCCGTACGACGTCTTCTCGCCACACCAGGACATCGTCTCGGAGCGTCTCGGGACACTATACCGGCTGCCCCGGCTTGACCGCGGCGTGTTGGTGGTCCCCGCCGCCACGTTGATGCAGCGCCTGGCCCCGAAAGGGTGGTTGGAGTCGCGCTGCCTGCAGTTTCACCCCGGCGACCCTCTGCGGTTGGAAGAGATGCGCGAACGGCTGGACGCGGGCGGATACCGGTGTGTCACCGAGGCGGCCGAACCGGGGGAGTTCGCTGTTCGCGGCTCCATACTCGACCTCTTTCCGATGGGCAGCGACACCCCCTACCGCATCGACCTGTTCGATGACGAAGTCGAGACCATACGGCGCTTCGATCCGGAGACCCAACGCAGCACCGGCCGTGTCAGCGCGATCGAACTGCTGCCGGGTCGGGAACACCCCACCGGCGAAGAGGGCATCAGCCGCTTCCGCCAAGCCTTTCGGGTCCGCTTCGAGGGCGATCCCAACCGCTCCCTGATCTACCGGGACGTCAGCGAGGGCCGGTTGCCCGGCGGTATCGAGTACTACCTGCCGCTCTTTTTCGACGAGACGGCGACCTTGTTCGATTACTTACCCGAATCGGTGTTAATGGTACGCCTCGCCGATACCGATCCCGCGACCGAGGCGTTCTGGAGCCAGGTACGGGAGCGTTACGAACAGCGCGGCGGCGACCGGGACCGCCCAGTGCTGCCGCCCGAAGAGATCTTTCTCGAACCAGACGGCCTGCGCGCGGAATTGAACGCCCGCCGGCAACTGGCGCTGCACCGGAGCGACGACGAGCAGCGGGGGACCCGGGCGGACGCGTCCGCCCTACCCGACCTGGCGGTGCGGGCCCAGGCGGGGGAACCGTTGGCGGCGTTGAAGGGCTTCCTCGACCGGTTCGATGGCCGCGTCCTCTTCACCGCGGAGAGCGCGGGGCGCCGCCAGGGGCTACTGGACCGCCTGCAGCGGGCCGGTCTCCGGATCGAGCCGGCCGATAACTGGGCCGCTTTCCTACGCTCAAACGCGCAACTGGTGCTGACTTTGGGCCCGCTGCAGCACGGCGCCGTGCTCCACGGGGAGGCGTCCTGCGCGGTCATACCCGAGTTTGCGCTTTACGGCGAGCGGGCGCGGCAGCAACGGCGCAGAACCGGCGGCGCGGCGGCGACCGATCCCGCCGCCATCATCCGCGACCTCTCCGATCTGCGGCCGGGCGCTCCGGTGGTCCATGAGGATCACGGTGTGGGCCGCTATATCGGACTGCAAAGCCTTGAGGCGGGCGGGCTGACCACCGAGTTCTTGACACTGGAGTACGCCGGTGGCGATCGGCTCTATGTTCCGGTCGCCGCGCTGGATCGCGTCTCCCGTTATACCGGCGCCGAAGGCGACGAGGCGCCACTTCACCGTTTGGGCGGCGACCAGTGGGAGAAGGCGCGGCGGCGCGCGGCCAAACGTGCCCGGGATGTAGCCGCTGAACTCCTCGATCTCTACGCTAGGCGCGCCGCCCGGGAGGGCACGGCTTGCGCCATCGATGACGAGAGCTATCGGGCCTTCGCCGAGGCCTTTCCGTTCGAGGAGACCCCCGACCAACAGGCCGCGATTGCCGCGGTCCTGGACGACCTGCGGGCCGGTCAGGCCATGGACCGCGTGGTTTGCGGCGATGTCGGCTTCGGCAAGACCGAGGTAGCCATGCGTGCCGCCTTTGCCGGCGTACAGGCGGGACGCCAAGTGGCGGTGCTGGTGCCGACTACTCTCCTCGCCCAGCAGCACTTTCAGAACTTCTCCGACCGCTTTGCCGATTGGCCGGTAACCATCGAAGAGTTGTCCCGCTTTCGTAACAAAAAGGATCAGGAGGCGGTGCTCGGGAAGCTGGCCGGCGGCGAGGTCGACATCGTCATCGGTACCCACAAACTGCTCGGGAAGGAGGTCCGGTTCCGCAACCTCGGTTTGGTGATTATCGACGAGGAGCACCGTTTCGGCGTCCAGCAGAAGGAGCGGTTGAAGCGGTTGCGGGCCGAGGTGGACGTGCTGACACTGACAGCCACGCCGATTCCGCGGACGCTGAACATGTCGCTGGCCGGGGTGCGCGATCTCTCCATCATCGCCACGCCGCCGGAACGGCGTTTGGCGGTCAAAACGTTCGTCAACCAGTGGGACGACGGGCTGATCCGTGAAGCGTGCCAGCGGGAGTTGAAGCGGGGCGGACAGATCTACTTCCTCCATAACGAGGTGCGCACCATTGAGCGCATGGCCCGCCAGCTGGAGGAGTTGCTTCCCGAGGCGCGCATCGGCGTCGCCCACGGCCAGATGAGAGAGCGCGACCTCGAGCGGGTGATGCTCGATTTCTACCACCGGCGTTTCGATATCCTGCTCTGCACCAGCATTATCGAGTCCGGCATCGACGTCCCGACCGCGAACACCATCATTATCCACCGCGCCGATCGGTTCGGTCTGGCGCAGCTCCACCAGTTGCGGGGGCGAGTTGGACGCTCACACCACCGCGCCTACGCCTATCTCATCGCCCCGCCCCAGCCGGCCATGACCCCCGATGCGGTAAAACGGCTGGAAGCAATCTCACAGCTGGAGGATCTGGGAGTCGGCTTCGCTCTCGCCTCTCACGATCTGGAGATCCGCGGCGCCGGAGAATTGCTGGGGGCGGAACAGAGCGGACAGATCCAGGAGATCGGCTTCACACTCTACAGCCAACTGCTGGAGCGCGCGGTGCGCGATCTCAAGGAGGGGCGGGAACCGGCCCTGGAATCGAGCCTGGAACAGGAGGGAACGGAGGTCGACCTGCGGCTGCCCGCCCTTCTGCCAGCCGACTATCTGCCCGACGTGCATACCCGGCTGGTACAGTACAAGAGGATCAGCGCCGCCCGTACGGACGAGGGGTTGGACGCGCTCCAAGTGGAGATGATCGACCGTTTCGGTTTGTTGCCTGAGCCGGTCCGCAACCTGTTCCGGATCGCTTCATTGAAACTGCGGGCGGAAAGCCTCGGTATCAGCAAGGTCGAAGCCGGAGGGGAGTCCGGAGTACTCTCCTTCGGCAACCGCCCAGGGGTTGACCCGGCACGCATTGTCGCCCTGGTGCAACAGCAGCCCAATGTCTATCGGCTCGACGATCGGCAACGTTTACACTTCCATGTCGCCATGGTGGAGCCGGAAGACCGCTTCCGGGTGGTCGAAGACCTACTGGACGCGCTGGGGGAACGGGAGACGGCGTGAAGACTGTATATACTCGATATACTCGAATGGTGATGACTGAAGCTTGTACTGCCGTAGAACATAGTGGGGCGGGAAGGCGGGATCGCGGGCAATCGGCCGCCGGTTTCGCTGCCGCGGCGCTGTTGGCAATGGTTTTGTGGATTGCGCCGTTCCCTGTTGCCGCCGAGGCGCTTGAGGAGGCAGCCCCCGATGAGGCCGAGTCCACCCCGGTTACGGAGGACGATGAGAAAGGCGGCGAAGGCGAACCCTTGCCGTGGTATGAGGTGGAAGTCATCGTATTCCGCCAGTGGGAGCTTGGCGGGAGCGACAGGGAGCGCTGGCCGTCCGGTGTCCGTGACCCGTACTACCCTCTGTGGCAACTCCCGCTGGGCTGCGGCTGGGACAGCGGCGACGCTGCCGGCGACGAGGATATCGAAGCCGGCAGTGAAGAGTTGGACCATTCGTTCCGCTGTTTGCCGGAAGACCGTCTGCAGATGCGGGCGGAGTGGAACGCGCTGCGCGGATCGGGAGACTACCGGCCGTTGATCCACATCGGCTGGGAACAGCCGGGCATTGACGAAGATCATTCTATAGCCGTGCCCGTTCCGGTGTACTGGCAGCCGCCGCCGGCCGAAGAGGTCTTGGGGATCGAACCCGCTCCGCCGCGGCTCAATCCCGAAGTCTACGGACTAATCCGGGTCTATCGGGAGCGATTCCTCCACGCGGTGGTTGATCTGCGCTTCCTGCGCACCGGATCGGGGGCGGAGGTCGATATCGAGGAGATGCTTCGTGCGCCGGTCCATGTCATGCAGCAGAGCCGCCGCATGCGCAGCGGCCAGCGCCACTACCTGGACCACCCGGCCCTCGGGGTCATTATCGAAGTGCGCGAGCTGGAGGACCGGGAAGAAGAGGAACAGGAAGAGAACGGCGACGAGTAGCGTCTACGGGGCCGACAACTGCCCCAACAGCAGCCGTACCGACTCCATCCCGTGGCGCAGGTGCTCTGTGATCTCGTCGATGGAGAT
>SKJZ01000230.1 GCA_007121755.1 Halorhodospira sp.
AAGTAGATGCCGCCGGTCAGTTCGCGGACGATAAGGATATCGAGCCCCGCCACCACATCGGGGCGCAGCGCCGAGGCGTCGGCCAACTCCGGATAGAGGATGGCCGGGCGGAGGTTGGCGAACAGGCCCAGTTCCGAACGGATCGCCAGCAGGCCCCGTTCCGGGCGCACCTCCCGTGGCAGCGTATCGTAGCGCGGCCCGCCCACGGCGCCCAGCAACACCGCGTCGGCCTCCCGGGCCGCGCGCAGCGTCTCCGCCGGCAGCGGTTCACCCGCCGCGTCGTAGCCGGCGCCGCCGATGGGGGCGGTCTCCATCTCGCAGCGCAACCCGTGGCCGTCGCGCAGCGCCTCCAGGACGCGCCGCGCCTCGGCGACGATCTCCGGGCCGATCCCGTCACCCGGGAGAAGCAGAATCTGATGCGTCATTCCACCTTCCTTATTCCGCTACTGAAACAGCCACGGCGCCTCCCTTTGGCGGCGCTGCTCGTAGGCGCGGATGGCGTCTGCCTGCTTTAGGGTGACGCCGATCTCGTCCAAGCCCTCCAGGAGCATGCGCTTGCGGAAGGCGTCGACGTCGAAGGAGAATGACTCGTTGGCAGGCGTAGTCACCGTCTGGGCCGACAGATCCACCGTCAGGCGGTAGCCCTCCTTCGCGTAGACCTCCTGGAACAGCCGCTCCACCGTCGCCTCATCCAGGACCACGGGCAGCAGGCCGTTCTTGAAGCAGTTGCTATAGAAGATGTCGGCGAAACTCGGCGCCACGATGGCCCGGAAGCCGTAGTCCTTCAGCGCCCACGGCGCGTGCTCCCGCGATGAACCGCAGCCGAAATTGGCCCGCGCCAGCAGAATCGTCGCCCCCTCGTAGCGCGGCTGATTGAGGACGAAGTCGGGGTTGCGCGGCCGCCCGCTGCAATCCATCCCCGGTTCGCCGTGGTCGAGATAGCGCCACTCGTCGAAGAGGAACGGGCCGAAGCCGGTGCGCTCCACCGACTTCAGAAACTGCTTCGGGATGATGGCGTCGGTGTCGACGTTGGAGCGGTCCAACGGCGCGACCAGGCCGGTATGTGTCGTGAATGGTTCCATCGCCGTCACCCCCTCACATCGACAAAGTGCCCGTGGATCGCCGCGGCGGCCACCATGGCCGGACTGGCCAAGTGGGTCCGGCCGCCCTGGCCCTGGCGCCCCTCGAAGTTGCGGTTGGAGGTGGAGGCGCAGCGCTCCCCCGGTGACAGCCGGTCGGGATTCATGCCGAGACACATGGAGCAGCCGGGCTCCCGCCACTGGAAGCCGGCCTCGCGGAAGACGCGGTCGAGCCCCTCTTCCTCCGCCTGGTGTTTGACCAGCCCGGAGCCGGGGACCACCAGGGCCTCCTTGATGCTGTCCGCCACCCGGCGGCCCCGCACCACCTCGGCGGCGGCGCGCAGATCTTCGATACGGGCGTTGGTGCAGGAGCCGATGAAGATCTTGTCCATGGGGACCGCCGTCAACGGCGTACCGGGCTCCAAGCCCATGTACTCCAGTGCGCGGGTCATCGCCTGGGCCTTCACCGAATCAGCCTCCCCGGCGGGATTCGGCACCCGTCCGCTCACCGGCGCCACCATCTCCGGCGACGTGCCCCAACTGACCTGGGGCTCGATCTCGTCGCCGTGCAGCACCACCACCCGGTCGAACTCGGCGTCCGGATCGGAGACCAGTTCGCGCCAACTGGCCGCCGCCTGCTCGAAAAGCGCACCGGTGGGGGCGTAGGGCCGGCCGCGGACGTAGTCAACGGTCTTCTCGTCCACCGCCACCATGCCGCAGCGGGCGCCGGCCTCGATGGACATGTTGCAGATGGTCATCCGCCCCTCCATGGAGAGGCCGCGGATCGCCTCGCCGCCGTACTCCACGGCGTAGCCGGTGCCGCCGGCGGTGCCGATCTCGCCGATGATGGCGAGGATCACGTCCTTGGCCGTCACCCCCCGGCCCAGTTGCCCGTCGACCCGGATCAGCATCGACTTCGCCTTGCGCTGGGCCACCGTCTGGGTCGCCAGGACGTGCTCCACCTCGCTGGTGCCGATGCCGAAGGCCAGGGTGCCGAGCGCGCCGTGGGTGGAGGTGTGGGAGTCGCCGCAGACGATGGTCATGCCGGGCAGCGTAGCCCCCTGCTCCGGACCGACCACATGAACGATGCCCTGGCGCGGATCGCGCATGCCGAACTCCACCACGCCGAACTCGGCGCAGTTGCGGTCGAGGGTCTCGATCTGGATCTTCGCCACCGGATCGGCCACCGGCAGGGTGCGGTCGGTGGTGGGGACGTTGTGGTCGGTCACCGCCAAGTTCGCCACCAACCGCCACGGCCGCCGTCCGGCCAGGCGCAGCCCCTCGAAGGCCTGGGGCGAGGTCACCTCGTGGAGGAGTTGGCGGTCGATATAGAGCAGGACCGAGCCGTCGCCGTACTCGGTCACCACGTGGCTCTCCCAGAGCTTGTCGTAGAGGGTCTTACCGGTCATAAGCGTGATCGATCAATCCGTCGCTACACATTGAGAACCAGATGATGTGCTCGACAGTATATCCGATCCGGGCTTCCGATCCGATGCAAGACCGGGACCGGCTCTGACCCCTCCGACCCGCTCGCTATGGCAGAACCTGAAACGCCCAAGCGGTTTTCGACCAGATCTCCGGCTCGATGCCGTTGCGTTCGACCGGTTCCACTTCGTAGTTCGGGAAGTCCTCCAGGTAGCGGATCACAAAGCTTCCACCGTCCTCGAAAGTGGCCATCCCCATATGGACGGCCGCACCGCAGATGGGGGATAGCTGAAAGTAGACATCCGTACCGTAGACCGTCCACGTGCTCGGGAAACTGTCGGGGTCGGGGGCCTCGGGACACCGGATGGCCACCAACTGGCCGTCGCGCGCATTCAGATCCAGCCGGACTTCACGTCCGGTGGCGGTCCCGAAAGTCGTCGCCCACTCGATCTCGATCGGCGTGCCCAGCGCGGGCCTCCCCCCCAGCGGCATGGCGTCGGGATCCAGCTCGCCCCGCCGGATCCGCTCCGCGACCTCCGCGGTCCTCGCGACGGTGGCGAAGGTCGGATCGCCGGTAAAACCGACATCGTAGAGACAATCATTGAAGCTCTCTTCGATCACAATGCCCGCCGCCTCGCACACCGCCTCGGCAAAGGCCCGTTGCTCCGGGGTCAGGTCATCCACCGTCAGCGCCTGGCGGGGGAAGTCTTGCTCGGTGTAGTCCTCGGTGCCCTTACCCGGCGGGTAGTCGAACAACGAGATTTCGTCGGTGATGCGCCAACCTTCGACAAAATCGTCGTACAGCTCTTCATCGCTCAACGGCTGGGTCAGGACACGGCCGTCCCGGGTGTAGAAGTCGGTGTCGGGATTGCCGCTGACATCTCCCAGCAGACCACGGGTCTGGGGCAATACATCGAGATCCTCCGGCAACGAGACGTAGATGCTCAACAGCCCGCGCAGCGAATCCCTGACCGAGACCAGATAGTCTCCATACTCGATCTGCATGGTGCTGCCGTAGAGCGCGATCCGCGCGCCGTCCAGCACAATGGGCTCCTGGCGCAACTGGGCCGGATCGACGATATCGCCGTTGACGCGAATCCGCTCATGCTCCGGCAGGTCTCGATCCACCGTCACGCGGTGGTCCCCGAAACCGATGGCGGCGGCCGTTGCCATCGACACGGAGTCGCTGTCCCGCCACGGCGACGCCCGCATCTGGATCTCGATATCCTGATTCTCCAGGAGCGTGAACTCCCCAACGGCCATCATGTCGTACCGGGTGCCGTCGACGGTGACCATGTGCGGATCACCGTTCGCCTCTCCGCAACGGAAGAAGCAGAAAGGCCTGCGCCCGCCGCCGCCCCCATTGGATCCGCCGGAGCCGTCGTCGGGCGAAGCGAGTCCGCCGTTACGCAGCGATTGGTCGAAGCTACTAGTCGCACCGTCACGGAGCCCTCGAAAAAAACTGGCCACGCACTTGATCCCCTTTCCCCAGAGGCAGCCCACCAGTCCGTCGTTCATCCCGTCCTGCAAATCGGATGCCTTCCCCGGCATGCGTCCTCGGGTACTCCCTTCCACCACGGTGCCGATTTGGCCGGTATACAGGAGCACCTCCGGCTCACCGTCGGTGACCAGGCCGAAATACTCGATCTGCTCCTGTTCCAAGCGGTGGGCAAAGAGATCGAGGGTCGTGAAGCCGTCGTCAAGACCCGGATCCTCACCGTCCGGCAGCCCCTGGGCGAACGCAAAATCGGCCAGCAGCGCATCACCGGGCTGCAGGTCGTCCTCCAGAAACGTCAGATCGAACTCGAGGACGTCATGAAAGCCGACCCCTTGTTCGGCATCGTCGTCGGGCGTCGCCAGGATCGCCAGCGCGCCTTCACCGTCGTATTCCAGCAAGCCGGCGACGACCGTTACATCATCCCGTGGGATCCAGTGATCAGGAGACGGATATTCGGTATCGTCCTGTTCACTCGTCTCCGCGTCCGGGAACGCCTGGACCAGGAGCCGGGGCTCCAGGGCGTCGATGACGGTGAAACGGACGTCCGGCATCAACTCCACCGTCTTCTCCGCGGAGGAGATCGACTGAAGATGCTCGACCACCGCGGGGCTGATGTCCGTCAGTTCGCCATCGGCCCCGCCGATCCGTTGCAGGCGTTCGAATACCCAGAAGTCCTGCACGGCGCCTTCGAGCCGCACGTAGGCGACAGCATCGTCGTCTTCGACCGATGGATCGTCATTGCCGCCGTTTGACGAGTCGCTGCATCCTCCCAGGGCGAGGACAGACAGCAGTGCAAGCAAAGCAACAAGCTGAGAAAGCTCTGGTTTGTTCATGGCAGGCATTTTTTAGTCCTTCTAGAAATCGACGATCCAACCCCATGGAGATCAATCGGCTCCGAACCCAGATATACTTACCGTCGGCCATACTAACTTTACGGAAAGTATTGTCAGGGTGTGTTCCCGGCCGGGCTCACCGGACGCGCCCTTCGGGTTCCCTGCGCTTCTCGACCGATTAGGATCGCGCGCAAAAACTCGCATCGCTGGCGCGCCGCTCAGACAGCTTGCGCGCTCTCCGCTTCGCGGAGTCCTAATCGGTCTGCGATGCTCGGCGCGTCCGGAGGCCGCCCGGCCGGGAACACA
>SKJZ01000060.1 GCA_007121755.1 Halorhodospira sp.
ACGAGATTGCGGCGGCGAGCCAGGAGCAGTCGAGCGGGATCGACCAGGTGAACAAGGCGGTGACGCAGCTCGACGAGGTGACGCAGCAGAATGCGGCGCTGGTCGAGGAGGCGGCGGCCGCCGCGGAGTCGCTGGAGGAGCAGTCACAGCGGCTCGACGAGTTGATGAACTTCTTCCAGGCCTCTTCGGTTGATGTCGACGGGCGGGATGACCGCGCGGCGCCGGTACGCCAAGCGGACGGCGCAAATTCAACTGCGGGCGCGGAGCCCGCCACGCGCAAGAAGGCCGGCCGGCAGCGCGCCGCCGCCAAAGGGGGTGCCGCCAAGGGGGGCGCCGGGCAGAAGGCGGGCAAGGGTGCCAAGGAGAAGGGCGCCGGTGGAGCCGCGCCGCCGCCCGAATCCGACGACGGGGACTGGGAAGAGTTTTGACGCGCACCGGACGGCTGAACGGCGCGGTGGGTGGAGCGCCCGCCGCGTGTTCGCCCCCGGCGGGGCGAAAGTGTGGGGGAGAGTGATTGGCCAGGGCTGCGCAAGAGGGCTGGAAGGACGACCGCGAGTTCCCGTTTACCCCGGAGGACTTTGAGGCCGTTCGGCAACTGGTCGGGGAGCATACCGGCATCGCTCTGAGCGATATAAAGAGCGATATGGTCTATTCACGCCTGACCCGGCGCCTGCGCGCCACCGGCTGCAAGACGTTCAGCGAGTACCTGGAGCGGTTGCGGAGCAACGAGGCGGAGGAACTGGACCACTTCGTCAACGCCTTGACGACGAATCTCACGGCCTTCTTCCGCGAGGAGCACCACTTCGACCACTTGGCGGAGGTCGCGCTCCCGGAGATGATGGCGTTGGCGAAGGACCGGCGGTTGCGGCTGTGGTCCGCCGGCTGCTCCACCGGCGAGGAAGCGTACTCGATGGCCATGGTGGTTCGCGAGACGGTGCCCGAGGGCTGGGATATCCGCATTCTCGCCACCGATCTCGACACCGAGGTGCTGCGCCAAGCCGAACGGGGGGTCTACGACGCCGGCCGGGTGCGGGGCATGCCGCAAACCCGTCTGCGCCGCCACTTTCTGCGGGGCCGCGGCGCCAATGAAGGCAAGGTGCGGGTGCGTGACGAGGTGCGGCGTTTGGTGAAGTTTCAACGGCTCAACCTGATCGACCGGCCGTGGCCGATGCGCGAACGGTTTCATGGGGTCTTCTGCCGGAATGTGATTATCTACTTCAACAAGCAGACGCAGCGGGAGCTCTTTGACTACCTCACCGGCTATGTGTGTCCTCCCGGCTGGCTCTACATCGGCCATTCGGAGACCTTGTGGCAGGTCACCGAGCGGTTCGAGCCGCACGGCCGGACCGTCTACCGGTTGGTGGAGTGACGTTATGCAGCCGCTGCGATCCCAAGAGCCGACAACGCGCGCTCCGGTGGCGCTGCCCGGGTTCGGCCATGTCAACCGGTACTGGGATCGGGTCCACGGCGTCCACGCGGCCAAGATCCTGCCGGGGGAGTACTACGTCACGACCTCGGGCGAGATGGTCTCGACCGTGCTGGGCTCGTGCGTGGCCGCCTGCGTCCGCGATCCGGAGTTGGGCGTCGGCGGCATGAACCACTTCTTGCTGCCGTTGCGCGGTGGAGGGAAAACGTTGGATCCCGACGATCCGTTCAATGTGGCGACCCGGTACGGCAACCACGCCATGGAGAGCCTCATCAACGCCATCATCTCTTTGGGCGGACGGCGGGAGCGGTTGGAAGTGAAGCTTTTCGGGGGCGGCAGCGTGATTCCGGGGATGACATCGGACGTCGGGAAGAAGAACGTGCTGTTCGCGGAGGAGTATCTGCGTAAGGAGGGGTTGCGGTTGATGGCGCGTGATGTTCTGGGGCCGTATCCGCGCAAGGTGCAGTACTTTCCCGATAGTGGACGGGCGCGCTCGAAGAAGCTCTACCAGTTGCAGAACCGGACGGTGAAGCAGCGCGAGGAGCAGCTTGCCGATACGTTGTGCCGGGAAGGGGTCCACGGCGAGGTGGATCTGTTTTGATGGCTCTCCTTGGCGAACAGGATGGATCGGCGGGTGCGCCTCAATGCGCGAGGAGCCGGGGCCGTGGCTGAGAAGATCAGAGTCCTGGTGGTGGACGATTCGGCGCTGATCCGTCAGATGCTGACGGAGATGTTGGACCGGTTTCCCGATATCGAGGTCGTGGGCGCCGCCCACGATCCCTACGATGCCCGGGAGAAGATCAAGGCGTTGGAGCCGGATGTGTTGACGTTGGATGTGGAGATGCCGCGGATGGACGGCATTACCTTCCTGCGTAACCTGATGCGGCTGCGTCCGATGCCGGTGGTGATGGTCTCGTCGCTGACCGAGGATGGGGCGGAGGAGACCTTGGAGGCGCTCTCCCTGGGCGCGGTCGATTTCGTGACGAAGCCGCATTTAGACCAGAGCCGGGCGTTCGATGCGTATGTCGACGAGATCGTGGAGAAGGTGCGCGCCGCCGCCAAGGCGACATTGCGTCCGGTGGCGCGGAAGGGTCCGCCGCGGCAGTCCGCGCCGATCCGGACGACCGAGCGGGTGGTGGCGATCGGGGCGTCCACCGGCGGGATTCAGGCGATCCAGGAGGTGTTGATGGCGTTGGCTCCGAATGCGCCGGGGACGGTTATCGCCCAGCATATCCCCGGCGGCTTCTCGGCGGCCTTCGCCCAACGGGTCGATGGCCTCTGCGCGGTGAACGTGGCCGAGGCCGAAGACGGGCAGCGTATTCTGCCGGGGCACGTCTATGTGGCTCCCGGCGGGTGGCACTTGCGGGTCCGGCGGGACGGCGCGCGGTATCTCTGCGCGCTCGCCCAGGACGCGCCGGTCAATCGGCACCGGCCGTCGGTCGATGTGCTCTTTCACTCGGTGGCTGAACAAGTCGGCCGGAGCGCGGTGGGGGTGTTGTTGACCGGCATGGGCGCCGACGGCGCCAAGGGGCTTGGCGCCATCCGGGCCGCCGGAGGGCGTACCATTGCCCAGGATCAGGAGAGCAGCGTCGTTTGGGGCATGCCGGGCGAGGCGGTCAAAATGGGGGCCGCGGAGCAGGTGCTGCCCCTGGATGAGATTGCGGCGGCCGTGCAGGACGTCGCCGCCGCCTCGAACACGGGAGGTTAGATCCGGATGGTGGACGAGGAGGCAAGGAGCGAGCGGATGGAGGGCGTCGCGTACGCCGGCCGGGTGCGGCGCTACGGCTTGCCCGCCGTAGTGACCGTGTTGGCGGCCGCGGCCGCGTACCTGTGGCCGCCGACGGGTCCGGTGGCGGTGCTGGTGGCGGCGGCGGTCTGGGCCGGTATCCAGGCGTCGGGCATGCGCACGCGGGACCACGCCGAGCAGCAGCAGACCACTGCGGAGCTGGAGGCGGCGTTGCGCGATCTGCTCGACGATCTCGACGACAGCCTCAACGCCGAGTTCCGTACCGTCGCGGAAGATTTACAGCAGGTGGGCACGCTGGTCAGCGATGCCGTCGGTGCGCTGAACCAAAGCTTCAATGGGGTGAACAGCGCCACCGACGAGCAGGAGCGCCTGGCCCGGATGGTCATCGACCAAGGGAGCGAAGACGAGGAACAGTCGCGGTTCGGCGTCCACGACTTTGTCGAACAGACCGAGACCTTCCTTAACGACTACGTCGAGACAGTCGTCGCGATGAGCCACCGTAGCGTCAAGACGGTGGCGCGTATCGACGACATGGCGGTCCAGATGGGGCGTATTCACGAACTGTTGGCCGATCTCAAGGGCATTACCGAGCAGACCGATCTGTTGGCGCTCAATGCCAGCATCGAGGCCGCGCGGGCCGGGGAGTCGGGCCGGGGGTTCGCCGTGGTGGCCGAAGAGGTGCGCAAGCTCTCGGAGAAGTCGAACAAGTTCAATGAACAGATTGCCGACGATGTGAACGCCATTACCCATGCGGTGAACGAGGCCAAGACCGAGGTCAGCGAGATGGCCTCCACCGATATGAACATCACCTTGAGCACCAAGGACCGGATATCCAACATGATGAACGAGCTCCAGGAGCTCGATGCCCAAGTAGAGAAAAACGTGGCGCGCATCTCGGATATCAGCACGGAGATCGACCAGCACGTGGCCAACGCGGTGCGCGCGCTGCAGTTCGAGGATATTGTAGTGCAGCTGATCGACAGTTCCCGGCAAGGGGTCGAGGGGCTCGACACCTATCTTGGCGGATTGCGTTCGATCCTGCAGACCGTGGCCCACGACGAGAGCACCCACGGGCTCGACTACGCCGCGCGGCTGCAGGAGGCCCGGAGCGCGTTGAGCGAGCAGCGGGATGAGCGGGCGCGGCTGCGGCAGAGCCAGCGCAAGGTGGAGCAGCGCTCCATGGATGAGGGAGACGTAGAACTTTTTTAACTTTTTTAAGTTCCGGGGTATGCTTCGCTATTACAGCATGATTACCGGCACGATTGAGGGTTGTTTATGCCGATTCAAAGTTCAGTGCAGGACGATGGCCAGACCCTGGTCATGAAGGTGAAGGGGCACTTCGACTTCAGCCTTCACAAGGAGTTCCGGCAGGCCTACAAGAATTCCGAGAGCGTTCGCCGGTACGTGGTCGATCTGCGGGATACGGAGTACATGGATAGTTCCGCTCTCGGGATGCTTCTTCTGCTGCGCGAGTTCGCCTCCGACCACGGCGGCGAGGTGGCGTTGCGGAGTTGTTCCCGCGAGGTACGGAAGATCCTGGAGATCGCCAACTTCCAGCGTCTCTTCCGCATTGAGGATTGACGGGCCAATGAGGGGCGCCGGTATTCCAGTGGCGGGTGAGACGGAGGCGGTCGAAGTGGAAGGCGTGCCGTCCTTTCTGGTGGTGGATGACGAGCCGGTCAACGCCATGCTGTTGCAGATGATCCTGGCGGCCCGCGGCTTCCGCGTGATTACCGCCGCCAGTGGCGAGGAAGCGTTGGAGCGCTTCAGCGACGAGCGCGTCGACATGGTTTTGATGGACATTATGATGCCGGGCATGGACGGCTACGAGACGACCCGCCGTATCCGGGAGTTCGACCAAGCGCGTTTCGTGCCCGTGCTCTTCGTCACGGCCCTCACCGACGAACAACGCCTTGCCCAGTGTA
>SKJZ01000004.1 GCA_007121755.1 Halorhodospira sp.
CACCGCCACCCCGGGCACCGGTTTTTCGAGGTTCTCTGGTGTACAATTCACGGACTGACCGATCGGACAGTCTGCCTCCAAACAATTGAAGGATCCCTGATGCGTCTTGTATATCAATCACTTATTGCTGTCCCTCTGGTGGCCGCGGTAGGGGCGGGCGGATACTGGTTGAACCGGACCGCCGGCGACCCCGGAGATATGGCGGCCGGGTACGAGCCCGGCGCGGTGACGGTCGTTACCGCCGAGGCCCAGTTGGAACAGGTGAGGGATACATTCGAGGCGACCGGCACCACCCGCGCCCGCGAGGCGGTCCAGGTGGTGACCGAGACCGCGGGCCGGGTCACGGCCATCCACTTCGATGAGGGCGAACGGGTCGAGGCCGGTGACGTGTTGCTGGAACTCGACGCGCAGAGCCAACGGGCGGAACTGGCCGAGGTCCGGGCCCGGTTCAAGGACGCCAGCGCCCGTTACGAGCGCGCCCGTTCACTGCGCGAGACCGGCGCCGTACCGCAACAGGAGGTGGATACCCTTGAGGCGGGCATGCAGGTCGCCGAAGCCCAGGTCGGCCTGGCCGAAACCCGGCTGCGCGATCGTACCGTCCGCGCGCCGTTCGACGGGGTTGTCGGCTTGCGGGAGATCAGTGCCGGCGCCTACGTCGATCCCCAGACCGTGATCACCACCCTCGATGATATCGATGTCCTACGCGTCAATTTCTCCGTGCCGGAACGGTACCTCGGATTCCTGCGCACCGGGATGGAGGTCTCGGCGCGGACCCCCGGTTTTGCCGGCGAGGTTTTCGCCGGTGAGGTGCGGCGGGTCGATTCGCGGGTCAATCCGGTGACGCGCTCGGTACGGGTGCAGTCGGAAATCGACAATGCCGATCGCCGCCTCAAGCCCGGCATGTTCCTACAGGTGGAACTCGATCTTGAACAGCGGGAGGCGGTGCTCGTCCCCGAAGAGTCGGTCATCGTGGAAGGGGCTACTACTTATCTCTACACCGTGGTGGACGACAAGGCGCGGCGGGTCGATGTCGAACTGGGCCGCCGCACCCGCGGTTTCGTGGAGATCGCCGCCGGCGTCGAGCCCGGGGACGCCGTAGTCTCCATGGGCCATCAGCATCTCCGCGACGGGGTGGCGGTCCGCGTACGTAATGGCGCTGAAGAGGTGGCCGCGCAGCGCGATACCGGCCGCTCTGACGGTTAGAGGTCCGCCATGTTTCTATCCGATACCGCTATCCGCCGGCCGGTCCTGGCCACCGTGGTCAGTATCCTGATCGTGGTCCTCGGGATCGCATCGCTGCTGCAACTGCCCGTTCGGGAGTACCCCGCTATCGATCCGCCGGTGGTCTCGGTGACCACCGAATACCGGGGGGCGGCCCCCGGCGTGGTGGATGTCGAGATCACCGAGCTGATCGAGTCGGCCCTCAGCGGCGTCGACGGCGTGCGCAACATGACCTCCGAGAGCCGGGACGGACGGTCCGAAACGACCATCACCTTCTATCCCGAGCAAGATGTCGATGCGGCTGCCAACGACGTCCGGGACGCCATCGGCCGGATCGCCGGCGACCTGCCGGCCGATGCGGAGCAGCCGGTGGTGGAGAAGACTGAGGCGGACGCCCGGCCCATGATGTGGTTGACCCTCTCCAGCGAGCGGATGCCGGCGGAGGATGTCACCGACTACGCCGACCGCTTCCTGGTCGACCGGCTCTCCATCCTCGATGGCGTGGCGCGGGTGCGTATCGGGGGCGAGCGCCGTTACGCCATGCGTGTCTGGCTCGACCGTCAGGCTTTGGCCGCGCGCGATCTGACCGTCGACGATATCGAACAGGCGTTGCGCCGGGAGAATGTCGAACTGCCTGCCGGCGAGGTGGAGTCTTCCGAACGGAAGCTCACCGTGCGTACCGCCACCCGCTTCGCGACCCCCGACGAGTTCGCGCGCATGGTCGTCCGCCGCGACGGCGACTACCTGGTGCGCCTGGGCGAGGTGGCCCGCGTCGAGCGCGGCGTCGAGAACGACGAGACCCAGGTGCGCCTGGACGGCGGCGTCGCCATCGGGCTCGGTATCATTCGGCAGTCCCAGGCGAATACCGTGGCGGTTGCCGATGCGGTGCGGGCGGAGATGGAGGATATCCGCTCCATCCTGCCCGAGGGGTTGGAGGTGATGGTCGGCTACGACGAGTCGCTCTTCGTCCGCCAATCGATCCGCGAGGTGACCCGGACCCTGGCCATCGCGGTGGTGCTGGTGATCCTCACCATCTTTATCTTCCTGCGTTCGGTGCGGGCGACCTTCATCCCGTCGGTCACCATCCCGGTGGCGGTGATCGGCGCGTTCTCGGTCATGGCGCCGTTCGGCTTCTCCATCAACGTCCTGACCCTGCTCGCCCTGATCCTCGCTATCGGGTTGGTCGTCGACGACGCGATCGTGGTGCTGGAGAACGTCCAGCGCCGCATCGACACCGGTGAACCCCCGCTGCTGGCGGCCTTCCGCGGCGTGCGGCAGGTCGCTTTCGCGGTGATCGCGACCACCATCTCCCTGGTGGCCGTCTTCGTGCCCATCTCCTTTATGGAGGGCAACGTGGGGCGGCTCTTTACCGAGTTCGGCCTGGTGCTGGCGTCGGCGGTGATCTTCTCCAGCTTCGTGGCGCTGACGCTTACCGGCATGCTCTGCTCCAAGTGGTTGCGGCCGCGCGAGTCGGGAGGGCTCCTGCAAGTCAAGACCGAGCGTTTCTTCGTGGCGCTCACCAATGGCTACCGCTGGGGGCTGGAGCGCGCATTGAGCGCGCCGCTGGTGGTGTTGGCCGTCGGGGTGGCGGCCGCGGCGGGCGCCTGGTCGCTTTATCAGATTCTACCGGAGGAGCTGAGCCCGACCGAGGACCGGGCGGTCATCATCATCCCGTCTATGGCGCCCGAAGGGAGCACGGTGGCCCACACGGACAAGAGCATTCGGGAGATGGAGGAGATCTTGATGCCGTTGCGGACCGAGACCGGGGAGGCGCGGCGAATCCTCTCCATCCTCGGTTGGGGTGGTGTCACCAATCGCGGCTTCATGATCGTCGGGTTGGAAGACTGGGGCGAGCGGGAGCGCAGCCAGCAGGAGATCGCCGCTCAGATCCAAGGGCAACTGGCCGACGTCCCCGGCGTGCGCCCCTTTGTCGTCAACCCGCCGGGCCTGGGCCAGAGCGCCTTCGAACAGCCGGTGCAGTTCGTCATCGGCGGTCCCGATCATAAACAGGTGGCGGAGTGGTCGGAGCGCGTCGTCGCGCGGGCGCGGGAGAATCCGGGGCTGCTCTTTCTCGATACCGATTACGAAGAGACCCGGCCGCAACTCAACGTCAACGTCGATCGCGACCGTGCCGCCGATCTGGGTATCGGCGCCGATGTGATCGGCCGGACGTTGCAGACCATGCTCGCCTCCCGGGACGTCACCACCTATATGGACCGTGGCCGGGAGTACGATGTAATCCTCCAGGCCGCCGATGAGGACCGGGCCACGCCCGGCGACCTCGCCAATATCTACGTGCGCAGCGGCAGCGGCAGCGACCTGATCCCGCTGGCCTCGTTGCTGGAACTCTCGGAGGAGGGGTCGCCGCCGGTGCTCCACCGCGTCGATCGCATGCCGTCGGTGACCATTACCGCCTCCCTCGCTCCGGGATACGATCTCGGCGCCGCGCTGGACTTTTTAGAGGGGATCGCCGCGGAGGAACTGCCGGCAGAGGCGCGGGTGAGCTATCTGGGGCTCTCCGACGAGTTCAAGCAGGCCGGCGGGGCGGTGCTGGTGACCTTTGCCATGGCGCTGCTCATCGTCTTCCTGGTGCTCTCGGCCCAGTTCGAGAGTTTTGTCCACCCGCTGGTCATCATGACGGCGGTGCCGCTGGCTGTCACCGGCGCACTGGCCGCCCTGCTGTTGACCGGCAACAGTCTCAACATCTACAGCCAGATCGGCATGATCCTGCTGATCGGGCTGATGACCAAGAACGGCATTCTCATCGTCGAGTTCGCCAACCAGTTGCGCGATGAGGGCCGCGCGGTGCGTGACGCCATCCTCGAAGGGGCCACCCTGCGTTTCCGCCCCGTGCTTATGACGGCCATCTCCACCATCTTCGGCGCCACGCCGCTGGTGCTGGCCATGGGCGCCGGGGCCGAGAGCCGCGCCGCCATCGGTGTCGTGATCATCGGCGGTATGAGCTTCGCCACCGTGTTGACCCTCTTCGTGATTCCGGTTCTGTACGACCTGCTGGCCCGGTTCACGACGCCGGTGAACGTGGTGAGCGTGGAGCTGGAGCGGCTGGAGGCGGAGCACGGCCAAGCCCGGGCGGGCGGTTAGCTCATCCTCGCGATGACGACTGGCTCAGTGTTGCCGTTTGCTTTCTGGCACAAGGGATTGCGGTAATGAGGGCGCATTGGTTTCTACTTGCCGTAGGTCTGTGGTGGGCCGCGGTGGCGGCCGGCGCGGAGTGTCCGCCGGCGGCGACGGTGCCGGTGCATGCGGTCGCCGGCCAGGGAAGCGACCCGGTGGCCGAGGGGGAGCCGGTTACCGTCGACGGCGTGGTTACCGGCGCCTTTCTCGGCGGCGACGCACTCGACGGATTCTTTATCCAAGGCGCTGAGGCGGCTCCGGACGGCAAGCCGTCTGGCCTTTTCGTCTACGCCCCGGAGTTGGATGGAGACGCTACCGCCCGCGTGGCTCAAGGGCGGCTGCTGCGGCTGCGGGGGCGAACCGGGGCGTTTCGCGGGCGGCCCCAGTTGGAGTGGCTGAAATCGGTCACCGACTGCGGTCCGGCTGAGGTTGTCGCCCATGCGGTGGCGGCGCCGTGGCGGTTCAAGCCACGCCACGAGGGGGTGCTGGTGACCTTCACCGAGCCGCTGACGGTGACCGGGAACTACGAGTTGGACCGGCGCGGCACCTTGAAGCTTGCCGCCGGCGGCCGCGCCTTCCGCCCCACCAACTTCCACCCCGGCCAGGGGCCGCGTGAGCCCCGGCGGATGGATGGACGGGTTCTCCTCGATAACGGCAGCTACCGCTGGGGGCCGGACCCGATCCCCTACCTGGACGGCGACGGTACCCGCCGCGTGGGGAGCAC
>SKJZ01000213.1 GCA_007121755.1 Halorhodospira sp.
ACCCGGGGCAGGAAGCTGTGGTCGGCGTAGGCGTAGTACGCCTCGTCCACCACCACGACCCCCTCCGCCGCCCGGATGACGGCCTCCACGGCCTCCGGCTCCAAGGCGTTGCCGGTGGGGTTGTTGGGATGGGCGAGGTAGACCACCGCCGGGCGGTGGCGGTGCAGGGCCTCCAGCGTCGCCTCGACATCGATGCCGAAGGCCTCGTCGAGTTCCACTTCCGCGAATCCACTGCCGGTCACCGTGGCAATAATCCGGTACATGGCAAAGCTCGGAGCGGGGGCGAGGACGGTGCGTCCGGCGCCGGCCAGGGCCAGGTTCAGTAGCTGGATCAGTTCGTCGGAGCCGTTGCCCAGCATGAGTCCCGCCCCTTGGGGAACGGGCATCACGCGGCGCAGGGCGGCCTTGACGCCGCCGGCGGCGGGATCGGGGTAACGGTTGGCCTCGACCCGGCCCAGGGCCTCCCGCCACGCATCGGCCCACTCTCGATCCGGCCACGGCCACGGGCTCTCCATAGCGTCGAGCTTGATCAGCCCGCGGGCGTCTCCCACTTGGTAGGCCGACAACGCCCGGACTTCGGGCCGCACCCGGGCGCGCGCCCGAGAGGCGGCGTCTCCACTCACTTCGCCTCCCCGCCCAGGCGGTACTCGGCCGATGCGGCGTGGGCCGTCAAACCCTCGTTCCGGGCCAACACCGACGCCGTGGACGCCAGGCGGGAAGCGCCCTCGGGGGAGCAGTGCAATATCGTGGTCCGCTTCTGGAATTCATAGGCGCCCAGGGGCGACGCGAACCGCGCGGTTCGCGCCGTGGGCAGGGTATGGTTGGGGCCGGCGCAGTAGTCGCCGACCGCCTCGGCGGTGTGGCGCCCGAAGAAGACAGCCCCGGCGTGGCGGATACCTTCGGCGAGCCGCTCGGGCTCCGCCACCGACAACTCCAAATGCTCCGGCGCGATACGATTTGCCACCTCCTGCGCCTCGGTGAGATCGCGGACGCAGACCAGCGCCCCGCGGGCGGCGAGCGATGCCCGGATAATCTCCGAGCGCTCGAGATCGGGCAGCATCCGTTCCATCGACGCCTGCACCTGATCGAGGTAGAGGGGATCGGGACAGACGAGGATCGCCTGGGCCTGCTCGTCGTGCTCCGCCTGGGAGAACAGATCCATCGCCACCCAGTCCGGATCGGTCTGGCCGTCGCTGATAATGAGCACTTCCGACGGCCCGGCAATGAGATCGATGCCCACCTTCCCGAAGACCCGGCGCTTGGCCTCGGCGACATACGCGTTACCCGGACCGACAATCTTATCCACCTCCGGCACGGTCTCGGTGCCGTAGGCGAGCGCCGCCACCGCCTGGGCGCCCCCGACGGTGAAGATCCGGTCGACGCCAGCCACTTCGGCGGCCGCCAACACCACCGCCGGCACGCTCCCTTCCCGCGCAGGCACGGTCATGATGATCTCACCGACCCCGGCGACCCGTGCCGGCACGGCGGCCATCAACACGGACGACGGGTAGGCCGCCTTGCCGCCCGGAACGTAGATACCGACCCGATCGAGCGGCGTAACCTGCTGCCCGAGGACCGTCCCGTCCGCCTCGGTGAAGCGCCACGGCTCCAGGAGTTGATGCCGCGCATAGGCGCCGATGCGCTCCGCCGACACTTCCAACGCCTCGCGGGTCTCCGGGGAGACATCCTGTATCGCGGCCCGCCGCTGCTCCGCCGGAACCTCCAATTCCGCCGCCGTGGCGGCCTCAACCCCATCGAACCGGCGCGCGTACTCCAGCAGCGCGGCGTCCCCGTCCCGGCGGACGGCGTCGACGATCTCCGCCACGGCGCGTTCCAATTCCACTCCGGGCTGGCTATCCCAACCGGTCAGCTGCTCCAGACTCTCCCAAAAGTCGGGTTGGGTGGTGCTTAGCCGGGTAATATCGACCATGGCTCTGACCTCGTTTCCCGCTCGCTAAAGTGACTCTTGCGCCTTCACGGCTTCCGCCAAATCGTCCACCAGGGCGCGTACCCGCCGGTGGGAGATCTTCATCGACGCCTTGTTGACCACCAAACGCGAGCTGATCTCCTCAATGGTCTCCAACGGCGCCAAACCGTTGGCGCGCAGCGTGCCGCCGGTATCGACCAGATCCACGATAAAATCGGCCATCCCCACCAACGGGGCCAACTCCATGGAGCCGTAGAGCTTGATCAACTCCGCCTGGATGCCCCGCGCAGCAAAGTACCGCCGGGTAATATTGATGAATTTCGTGGCGACACGGGGGCGGCCGCGAGTGAAGTCGGTGCCGGGCCGGCCGGCGACCATCAACCTGCAGCGCGCGATGCCGAGATCGAGCGGATCGTAGAGCCCCTCGCTACCGTACTCCATGAGGACGTCGCGGCCGGCCACCCCGAGATCGGCTCCGCCGTGCTCGACATACGGTGGCACATCCGTGGCCCGCACGATGAGCAAGCGCAGATCCTGGCGGTTGGTGCCGATAATGAGGCGGCGGCTCGACTCCGGATCCTCTTCCGGCACGACGCCGCAACGCTCCAACAAAGGCAGCGTCTCTTCAAGGATCCGCCCCTTCGACAGGGCCAATGTAAGCGGTCGGCTAATGGGCATAGGGTTACTCCGGCAGGCGGCGAATGTCCGCGCCCAATTGGGCCAATTTCTCTTCGATACACTCGTAGCCCCTATCGATATGGTAGATCCGATCGACCCGGGTTTCGCCGTCAGCCACCAAGCCGGCGAGCACCAGGCTGGCGGAGGCGCGGAGGTCGGTGGCCATCACTGGCGCGGCGGTCAACCGGTCCACACCACGAATATGCGCTGTATGGCCGTCGATATGGATATCGGCGCCCATGCGCTGCATTTCCAGACAGTGCATAAAACGGTTTTCAAACACGTTTTCCACCACCTTGCCGGTTCCGTCGCTAATCGCATCGAGGGCGCAGAACTGCGCCTGCATATCAGTGGGAAACCCCGGGTAAGGCGCGGTGTCGATATCTACCGCGCGGGGCCGCCCGACCATGGTCAACTCAATCCAGTCCTCGCCGGTGTCGATGGCGGCTCCGCATTCACGCAACTTGCCGATGACGGCCTCCAGCAGCCCCGGATGGGTATCCTTGAGTTTGACCCGACCGCCGCACATAGCGGCCGCGGTTAGATAGGTACCCGTCTCGATCCGGTCAGGCAGAACCTGGTACTCGATACCGTTGAGCCTCTCCACCCCTTCGATCACCAGAGTCGATGTCCCGACCCCTTCCAGATAAGCGCCCATTCGCATCAAACAGTGCGCCAAATCCGCCACTTCAGGCTCTTGCGCGGCATTCTCGATGATGGTGGTCCCCTCGGCGAGGGCGGCGGCCATCATCAGATTCTCGGTGCCGGTGACCGTCGAGACATCCATGCGGAGCCGCGCACCGCGAAGACGCTTGGCGCGGCCTTTTATGTAGCCGTCCTCGATGACAATCTCGGCCCCCATGGCCCGCAACCCGTCCACGTGCAGATTGACCGGCCGCGAACCGATGGCGCACCCTCCCGGCAACGAGACCTCCGCACGCCCGAAACGGGCCAACAACGGCCCCAAAACCAGGATGGAGGCGCGCATCGTTTTTACCAGTTCATAAGGCGCACGGAAGCTCTCGATGGTCGACGCATCCACCTCCACTTGCATGCGCTCGTGGACGGTCAGACCCACCCCCATGCGGCCGAGCAGCTCCATGGTGGTGGTAATGTCGTGGAGATGGGGAATATTGCCGACGGTCATCGGACCGTCCGCTAACAAGGTCGCCGCCATCACCGGCAGCGCGGCGTTCTTGGCGCCGGATATGCGGATCTCGCCCTCTAAAGGGCGGCCGCCCCGTATGAGCAGCCGCTCCATCGGATCAGCCAGCCTCCCGCTCCGCAGGCGTCAACGTGCGCATGGAGATGGCGTGCAGTGCTTCCGAGTCGATATGCTCGCGCAGTACGCCGTAGACCATGCGGTGACGTTTCAACGGGGGTTTACCTTCGAACGAGGGGCTGACTATCAGGGCCTGAAAGTGGCGCCCATCGCCCTCCACAACGACTTCTGCATCTTCCATGGCGGCACGCAGAATCCGTTCGATCTCCTCGGGATTCATTGACTCTCCGGGCTCCTCGAATGCCTGTCCGGGGACCACCCCCGGGACGCGGGGCGGACGATTATATATGATTCAGCGCGCGACGTTGGCGCCGGCCAACCCCAACGCCCCCTCGACGCCGCTGACACGGGCGAATGCGAGCAACTGCTCCGGCGGTTGACGCAGAATCAGGGAGCCGCCGGCGCGGCGGACCTGCCGGTTCCATTCCACCAACAGCGCCAAGCCGGCGCTGTCCGTGCGCTCCACGGTGGAAAGATCCAACTCCAACGCCCCGGACCCGGCCAGCCGCGACGATTCGCCCGCCCAAAGGGCGCCCACAGTATCGAAGGTCAGCACACCGGACAAGCGGAACACTCCATCGCCGACCTGTTCCAGGTGGGCGCTCATGGAAAACCGATCTCCCGATTCCGCCGCGCCATTGCCTCGATGACCTCGTCCAGTGACCGCTCGCGGAGACGGGCGCGGAAATCCTCCCGGTAGTTATGCACCAGGCTCACCCCTTCGGCGATGATATCGATGAGCTTCCAAGAGTCGCCGGTCTCGTGCAGGACGTAGATCACCCGGGCGCTTACATCGCCGCGCCGGACCTCCATACCCACCTGAACGGCGCCGTCCCGGCGCCGGGCACCGAGGGTCTCGGCCTCGAAGCCGCTGTAGTCCTCCAGGGCGGTCCCGTAGGTCCGTAGCAGGCTGCGCCGGAATTCAACAATAAACCGCTCCCGAGTGGCGTCATCGGCGTCGCGCCAGTACGGACCCAGCACGCGGGAACCGATATGGTCGAAGTCGATGTACGGGATCACCACCGGCCCCAACACCTCGTACATCGCCACCGGATCCCCGACGATGTCGGCGCCGTGCTCCTCCAGCAGCGCCAGCACCTGATCCGTGGTCTCCTCCACCAGAACACGGGGGTCCGACTGCGCCCCCGCGGGCAAGGCCCACGCCGCCGCGGCGATCAACGC
>SKJZ01000228.1 GCA_007121755.1 Halorhodospira sp.
CCCGCCGTACAGATCCAGCGCCGCCCGCGCCGAATCCACATCCGCATTCACGCCACGGAGATGGGCCGCTTCCAGCACCCCCACATCGGTGCTTACCGACACGGAATCGCTTAATGCGACCGAGACACGATCGATGGACAGTACCGGCTCGCCGCCGGCGCGCTCCCCTAGCGCCTTGCGCAACCGGTTCAGCGCTTGTCGCAGCGAAAGGCGTGACCGGTGCTCGCTCTCGCCCGGCCACAACAGTCCCGCCAGATGCCCGCGCGCATGCGACCGGCCGCGCTCCAGGATCAAATACGCCAACAGCGCGCGCACCTTGGCGTAACCCAAGTACGGATCCACGGCGCGACCGTCAAGCCGTACGCTGAATCCACCCAGGCACTCTAGCTCCAACTTCGCCACGGACTTCCCTCTCCCCGTCCCCTCCGGCATCAGGCAGTACCGTACTGCTTCCCGGCGGCCGGTTCCGGCGCCGCGCCGGGGAGCGCAACCCGGCGCAGCCGGAGGCTGTTGGTCACCACCAGCAGGCTCGACAGGCTCATCGCCGCCGCCGCCATCA
Organism: Halorhodospira sp.; assembly: GCA_007121755.1. GTDB lineage: Bacteria > Pseudomonadota > Gammaproteobacteria > Nitrococcales > Halorhodospiraceae > SKYL01. The sequence continues at coordinate 560 of SKJZ01000228.1, forward strand.
TCGGCGACAGCAAGACCCCCATAACCGGGAAGAGAACCCCGGCCGCGACCGGCATTAGGGTGATGTTGTAGATAAACGCCCAGAACAGATTCTGACGGATGACCCGGAACGTCCGGCGGGCCAATCCCAACGCCCTGGGGGCGCCCCCAGGGTCACCGGACATCAAAACGACATCACCGGCCTCGATCGCCACATCGGTGCCGGTCCCAATCGCCACACCGACGTCGGCCCGCGCCAAGGCCGGAGCATCGTTGATCCCGTCACCGACAAAGGCCACGCGCCGCCCTTCCGCCTGCAAACCGGCCACCGCCTCATCCTTGCCGGCCGGCAGCACTTCGGCACGCACGTCGTCGATGCCCAGGATCTCGGCCACCGCGCGGGCGGTCGCCCGGTCGTCGCCGGTCACCATCACCGTGCGCAGCCCCATGGCGCGCAGCGCCGCCACCGCGTCGCGCGCACCGTCCTTGATCGGATCGGAGACGGCGACCAGGGCGGCCGCCTCGCCGTCGACGGCCACGTAGAGCGGGGTCCGGCCGCCCCGCGCTAACTCATCGGCCCGCCGCTGCACGGCGTCCGCAACCGGCACTTCCCGGCGATCCAGGTAGCGTCGCGCCCCGACGATGATCCGGCGGCCCTCGACGACACCGCGCACGCCGTGGCCGGGCTCCGCCTCGAATGCCTCCACCGGCGGCAACTCCAACCCGGCCCGTTCGGCGGCGGCGACTACGGCCTCGGCCAACGGATGCTCGCTGCGGGCCTCGACCGCCGCGGCCAGGCGCAACACGTCATCCCTCGTCCACGTCCCGGCGGGTTCCAACTCGGTGAGCTGCGGACGGCCCTCGGTCAGCGTCCCGGTCTTGTCCAGCATCACCGTATCGATGCCGGCGCATACTTGGAAGGCGGCGCCGCGCCGGAAAAGGATCCCCTGCTCAGCCCCCCGCCCGGTACCGACCATGATCGCCATCGGCGTAGCCAACCCCATGGCACAGGGACAGGCAATGAGCAATACCGCCGCGGCCACCACCAGGGCGTGCTCCACTCCCGCGCCAACCGCCAGCCACACCACCACGGCAAGGGCCGCGACACCGATGGCGCCCCACACCACCACCCCCGCGATCCGGTCCACCAGCGCCTGGATCGGCGGCTTCGACGCCTGAGCCGCCTCCACCATGCGCACGATCTGGCCGAGCACGGTATCGGCGCCGGTGCGGGTAGCCTCGAAGACGAAGGCCCCGGTGCGGTTCATGGTGCCGCCCACCACCTCGTCGCCGGCTTCACGGGCCACCGGCACCGGCTCGCCGGTAATCATCGACTCGTCCACGTAGCTGGAGCCCTCCCGGACCACGCCGTCGACCGGGATGCGCTCCCCCGGCTTGACCACGACGCGGTCTCCGGGCCGCAACGACTCGACCTCCACTTCCGACTCGACGCTGTCGCGGACAACCCGCGCCGTCGGTACCTGCAACGCCAATAGCCGCCGGATGGCGTCGGAGGCCCGCCCGCGGCTCTTCAACTCGAGGTTACGCCCCAGGAGGATCAGCGTAATGATAACGCCGACGGCCTCGAAGTAGACGCCGCGGGCCGCTTCGGGGAAGAGGCCGGGGGTTACGAGGACAAACGTGGAGTAGAGCCACGCGGAAGACGCCCCGAGCATCACCAGAGAGTTCATCTCGGGCGCCCCCCGCCGCAATGCAGGGAAGCCGTGCCGGAAGAATCGCCGTCCCGCCCACGCCAGAACCGGCGTGGCCAACAACCACTCGACCCACAACCAGTAGCGGGCCGGCATGACCGCCTCCATGGCGCGCTCCAACCCCGGCCAGAGCATCGGCCCCATGGCCACCGCCACCAGCGGGATGGTCAACGCCGCGGCGATCCGCAGATCGCGCTTCAGGCCTTGCAGTTCCAGCGAGCGGGGGTCGTGTTCGCCCTCCACCTGCTCCATCGGGCGAGCGGGAAAACCGCCTTTGGTAATGACGCCGGCGATCTCCTCCAGATCGGTGACGCCGGGCAGGTAGCGCACGCGGGCGCGCTCGGTGGCCAGGCTCACCGAGACCTCGGCCACACCGGCCAACCGCCGCGCCAGCCGTTCCACCCTAGCCACGCAGGAGGCGCACGACATCCCTTCCAGGGCCAACTCGACCTCGGCGGTCGCCACCTCGTAACCGGCCCGCCGCACCGCCGCCACCGCCTCGTGCAGGTCACCGCCGGCCACCAGGTCGAAGGCCGCCGAATCGGTGGCCAGATTCACCGCGGGCTCCTCCACCCCGGGAACCGCCGCCAACACCCGCTCCACCCTGGAGACACAGGAGGCGCACGTCATCCCCTGGATGCCGACCTCGATACGCCGGCGCTCCATAGACCCTCCGCGATCAGTCGTCAGTCACCATGCCGGTAAAGCCGATCTCCTCCAACCGCTGGGCGACCAGCGCCGGATCGGGCCGCCCGTCGACCACTGCTTCGCCACGTTCGGCGCTGACCGAGACCACCCGCTCGATCCCTGGTAACGTCTCCAGCGCCTCGCGCACCGACGCCTCGCAATGCCCGCAACTCATACCTTCAATGTGGATGCGTACCGTCTCCATAACTCACTCCGTATCGATGCTGCACCGGCTCATCGCCGGGTTGATTGACCGCCGGCCGGCATCCGCTCCGGCCGGTCCACTCTCTCATAACGATGATACCGATAAACAGGTTCATACCGGTGAATATCGGGGCTGCGCCACGGTTACAAACCGATCTGGCCACCTCTTGAAAACTGCGGGGAAGCCTCCATTACAGCGATAAGGAAAGGGGTGCCAGCCCCACCGAACTAATCAACATCGCAAATCGAGGAGGTCAGATTATGGCACTGGTGCGCTACGATCCATGGTCCACTTTGCGGCAGATTCAGAGCGATCTCGACCGTTTCTTCCCCCACGGCGTCGCACGGGAATCGGAGGAAGCGGAGACGGCGGGCAATTGGCTGCCGGCGGTAGATATCTCCGAAGACGACAAGGCCTACCACATCCACGCCGACCTCCCCGGGGTCAACCCGGACGATATCGAGGTCAGCATGGACAAGGGCATGCTGACCATCAAAGGCTCCCGGCAGTCGGAACATACCGAGAGCGGAGCCGACTACAAGCGCGTGGAACGGATCCACGGCTCCTTCTTCCGGCGTTTCTCGCTGCCGGACAACGTCGACCCGGACCGGATCCAGGCCCGCTCCAACCACGGCGTGCTTGAGGTCGCCGTGCCCAAACGCGAGGAGGAGCCGGCGAAACGGATCCAAGTGGAGAAGTCGTAACCTCCCACAGCGTGGCGGCCGGCCGGAAACGGCCGCCACGCCCTCTGCACGTACCCACCTTGCGGACACTTTTGCCGGGTAGCGCCCATACGGGGACGCCGTGAATCCATCCCTGGAGGCTTCACGGCCGCATCCCTGCGGCCGAGACCCCGTATGGGCGCTACCCGGAAAAAGTGTCCGCAAGGTGGGTACTAGTTCGCCATCTCCTGAATGGCGTCCGGCCGCAACAGGACGACCTCCTTGCCGCGCCCCTCAAGCCAACCCTGCTCCTGGAAGCGCCGGAACAGCCGGCTCAGCGTCTCCGGGGCCAAGCCCAAATAGTTGCTCAGATCGTTGCGCGACATCGGCAACCGAAACCTCGTCGCCGACAAGCCGCGGCGCGCAAAGCGCCGGGAGAAGTTCATCAGCACAATGGCCAGGCGCTCCTCGGCGGAACGCCGGGTCAAGGCCTGGAGCATCTCGTGATCGTGGAAGATCTCCCGGCTCATGAGCCGCAACAACTGCCGCTGCAAGCCCGGCAACTCCCGGGAGAGGTTCTCCAAATCGTCGAAAGGGATCTCGCAAACGGTGCTCGATTCAAGCGCCACGGCTTCGCAGGGATGGGTGCCGATGCTCACCGCGTCGAGCCCGACCATCTCGGCGGCCATATGGAAACCGGTGATCTGCGCCTCCCCGTCACGCGAGAGGGTGAAGGTCTTCAATGAACCGGTACGCACCACATAGAGCGCCCGGAACCGGTCGCCGGAGCGATAGAGGACCGTGCCGCGCGCAAGCCGCCGCTGGCGCTGCATTAACGCCTCCAGCCGGCGGATATCCGCCTCTCCCAGATCCAGCGGGAGGCAGAGCTGGAATTGGGAACAATCGCAGCAGACGCCGCGCGGACCGGAGAGCTGCACCACTTTCCCGCTGTGCACCTCCACCACACCCCTCCTGGCATCGACCGCCGCTCGGAAACCGGGGAACAGCATACCGGTATTAAACTGCCGAGGTGAACCGGCCACCCCCTTGATTCGCCTTATACTCGGATCTGGTTCTCCAAATACTTAGCACGCCTCTCAACTACTAGGCGGCTTGCCGTAAGGTGAGTAAGACTCGCACCGGGCCCGCCGGAAGCGTACCCTTTTACACAAAAGTGAGCCCGCAGGGGTACAAAGTAGGCGCTATGGGCAGGCTTTCCACCAACCCGGACTGTGTCCCGTGGACCGTTCGGACCGCTCCG
>SKJZ01000261.1 GCA_007121755.1 Halorhodospira sp.
CGGCGCCAGAGGCCGCGCCCGCGCCGGCCTCCGAGGCCCCCTCCACGGCGCAAGCGCCCGCCGCGCCGTCAGCCCCGCCGGGGGCGCGGTTGGAGGAGCGCGTGCCGATGACCCGGCTGCGCCAGCGGGTTGCTGAAAGGCTGGTCGAGGCCCAGCAGACGGCGGCTATGCTCACTACCTTTAACGAGTGCAACATGAAGCCGGTGATGGAGATGCGGGCCCGCTACCGCGAGCGGTTCGAGAAGGCCCACGGCGTGCGCCTCGGATTCATGTCGTTCTTCGTGAAGGCCGCCGTCGAGGCGCTGAAGCGCTTCCCCGCCGTCAACGCCTCAATCGACGGCAACGACATCATCTACCACGGCTACTACGATATCGGTATCGCGGTCTCGTCGTCCCGCGGCTTGGTCGTCCCGGTGGTGCGCGACGCCGACAAGCTCAGCTTCGCCGAGATCGAGAAGACGATCAACGACTACGGACAGCGCGCCCAGGAAGGTAAATTGGCCATGGACGACTTGACCGGCGGCACGTTTACCATTACCAACGGAGGGATTTTCGGCTCCCTGGTCTCGACGCCGATTCTCAATCCGCCCCAGAGCGGCATTTTGGGGATGCACAAGATCCAGGAGCGGCCGGTGGCCGAAAACGGCGAGGTAGTGGTACGGCCGATGATGTACCTGGCCCATACGTACGACCATCGGATCATAGACGGCCGCGAAGCGGTCCAATTCCTGGTCGCCATCAAGGATTGCATCGAGGACCCGGCCCGCCTGCTGCTGGAGATCTGAGCCGCTGTCGGCTGACCGGGCCGCCGAACAAAAAAAAGAAGCGGGGGGCGAACATGTCCAATAGTTACGATGTCGTCGTGATCGGGGCCGGTCCCGCCGGGTATGTGGCCGCCATCCGATCCGCTCAGCTCGGCATGAGTACCGCCGTGGTGGATGAATTCGTTTACAAGGACGGCGAACCCGCGTTGGGCGGCACCTGCCTGAACGTCGGCTGCATTCCGTCCAAGGCGCTGCTCGATTCCTCCGAGCAGTACCACAAGGTGAAGCACACCCTGGCCGCCCACGGTATCAAGGTGAAAGGCGTCGATCTCGACGTCAAGACCATGATCGAGCGTAAAGACCGGGTGGTGAAGAACCTCACTGGCGGCATCCGGCAACTCTTCAAGGCCAATAAGATCGATTGGCTACAGGGCCACGGCAAGCTGGTCGAGCAAGGCACCGTGGAGGTCCGCGACATTGAGGGCAAGACGCGCCGGGTGAAGGGCGGTTCGGTGATCCTCGCCTCCGGCTCGCGCACGGTCGATATCGGCGCCGCCCCGCTGGACCACGAGCGCATTGTCAATTCCGACGGCGCGTTGGAGTTCACTGAGGTTCCCAAACGGCTCGGTATTATCGGCGCCGGCGTCATCGGCTTGGAGATGGGCTCGGTGTGGAACCGGCTCGGCTCCAAGGTCGTGCTGCTGGAGGCGCAGGACGAGTTCCTCGGTCCGGTGGACCGGCAGGTGGCGCGGGTCGCGCAGAAGGCGTTCAAAGACCAGGGGCTCGACATCCGCCTCGGTTGCCGGGTGACCGGAACAAAAGCCGGAAAGCAGGTATCGGTCCACTACGAGGACAAGGAAGGGAAGCAGAACATCCAGGTCGATAAGCTCATCGTCTGCGTCGGCCGCCGGCCGAACACCGAGGATCTCTTCGCCGAGGATACCGGCTTGGTTCTCGATGAACGGGGCTTCGTCCATGTCGATGAGCAGTGCCGCACCAGCCTCCCGGACGTCTACGCGGTGGGAGACGTGGTGCGCGGCCCCATGTTGGCGCATAAGGGCCAGGAGGAAGGGATGATGGTGGCCGAGATCATTGCCGGGAAGTACGGCCACGTGAACTACGATACGATCCCGTGGGTGGTCTATACCCACCCCGAGATCGCCTGGGTCGGGCGCACCGAACAGCAACTGAAATCGGCCGGAATCTCCTACAATACCGGCGTGTTCAACTTTGCCGCGACCGGGCGGGCGCAGGCGATGGAGGAGACCACCGGTCTGGTCAAGCTGATCGCGGATGCCGAGACCGATCAACTCTTGGGCGCGCACATTATCGGCCCGCAGGCGTCGGAGTTGATCGCCGAGGCGGTGGTGACGATGGAGTTCGCCGGGGCCGCCGAAGACTTGGCCCGCATTGTCCACGCCCACCCCACACTCTCCGAAGGCGTTCACGAGGCCGCTTTGGCCGTGGGGAAACGTGCGATCCATAAAGCGAACTGAAAAGGCGACGAGGTTCCGGATTGAAGCCGCCCCGGGGTGCCGGTGCGGCTTTTTTGTTTTTATCCCTTTTTTTTCGCAATCCACGGCGCAATTCACCATTGCAATCCATAATATTGGAGAAGGACGCGCTTATTTAGGCGTCTGTAACTCATTGTATAAACGTTGATTTGGGACCGCATAAGCTGCTGGTGTAAACTCCGCGGCGCAACAGAAGAGGGCTTCCCTATGACAGAGTTTCGCGCATACAGAGTGCCGGAAGAGGGTGGAGAAAGCCGGGGTGGTATCGAACAATTGACCACCGCCGATCTTCCGGAAGGAGATGTATTGATTCGGGCCGAATGGTCTTCGATCAATTACAAGGATGCGCTGGCAGTAACCGGCAAGGGAAAGATCCTGCGGACCTTTCCCCTGACGCCCGGCATCGATGTGGCGGGGAAGGTCGAGTCGTCGTCCGCCGGCGAATTCGAGCCGGGGCAGAGCGTTCTGGTAACCGGCTGCGGCATGGGCGAGGTGCATAGCGGCGGCTTTGCCGAATACGTCCGCGTGCCGGCGTCGTGGGTGGTGCCGGTGCCGGAGTGCTACACCACGCGGGAGGCGATGGCCCTGGGAACCGCCGGGTTCACCGCCGCGCTCGCCCTGCTCCGGATGGAAAGCTGTGGCCAGACCCCGGAGACCGGCGACATCGTAATCACTGGTGCCTCCGGCGGTGTCGGCAGCCTCGCGGTGAATATGCTGTCGGCGGCCGGATATCGCGTGATCGCGGTCAGTGGCAAGCCCGACGCTGCCGAACAACTGCACATGCTGGGCGCTGCCGAGGTGGTGACCCCCGATGACTTGCAGTTGGGCAGCCGTCCGCTGGAGAAGGCCCGCTTCGGCGGGGTTATCGATAGTGTCGGCGGCGAACTGCTGGCTGGCCTCCTGCCCCACATACGCGACTACGGTAACGTCGCTGCCATCGGCCTGGCCGGGGGCGTGAAGGTCCAGACCACCGTGATGCCGTTCATCCTGCGCGGCGTCAGCCTGCTCGGGATCAGTTCGGCCAACTGCCCGCGCGACATGCGCCTGGCGGCGTGGCGTCGTTTGGGGGCCGATCTGCGCCCGCCGCGGCTGGAGGAAATCGTCACCGGAGAGGTGGGGCTCGACGATCTGCCCGAGGCGTCCCAGGCGCTGATCGAACGCCGCTCCCGGGGGCGCACCCTGGTCCGTCTTACCGGCTGAACAGACCCCCGCAAGGGGGAGGAGAGAACCATGACCCAGATCCCGTCCGCGGGCCGGCGGTTCCGCGACGCGGCGGCCGCCGAGCGGCCGCTCCAAGTGGCCGGCGCTATCAACGCCTACTCCGCGCTGTTGGCGGAGCGGGCCGGTTTCCGCGCCCTCTACGTCTCGGGCGCCGGGGTGGCCAACGCCTCCTATGGGCTGCCCGACCTCGGCATCACCCAACTCCCGGACGTGGCCGAGGACGTGCGGCGCATCACCGATGCTACCGACGTGCCGGTCCTGGTCGACATCGACACCGGCTTCGGCGGCGCGTTCGCCATTGCCCGCACCATCCGTGAAATGACCCGCGCCGGAGCGGGGGCGGTCCATATCGAGGACCAGGTGCAGGCCAAACGGTGCGGCCACCGGCCGGGCAAGGAGCTGGTCTCCACACAGGAGATGGCCGACCGCGTTAAAGCGGCCGTCGACGCCCGCCCCGATGAAGATCTGGTGATCATGGCGCGCACCGACGCCCGCGCCTCCGAGGGGCTCGACGCCGCGATCGAACGGGCCGAGGCGTATGTCGAGGCCGGCGCCGACATGGTCTTCGCCGAGGCGATGCACACCCTGGACGATTTCAAGGCCTTCACCAAGCGCATTCAGGTGCCGGTGTTGGCCAATATCACCGAATTCGGCAAGACGCCGTATTTCACCGTGGAGGAGTTGAGCGCCGCCGGTGCCGGTCTGGTGCTCTACCCCCTCTCGGCGTTCCGGGCCATGAGCCGCGCCGCCGAAGCGGTCTACGCCACCATCCGGCGTGACGGCACCCAGAAAGCGGTCCTGGACCAAATGCAGACACGGGACGAGTTGTACGAAGTCCTCGACTACCACGCCTACGAAACCAAGCTCGACGAGCTCTTTGGACGAGGCTCCTAACGGGAGGAAACAAGCCATGACGGACAAGAAATCCGGTGCCGGCCTGCGCGGGCAGTCGGCCGGCGAGACGGCCCTCTGTACCGTCGGTAAGGAGGGGGCGGGACTGACCTACCGCGGCTACGACGTACGCGACCTGGCGGCCCAATGCACCTTCGAAGAAGTGGCCTACCTGCTGCTGTACGGCGACCTGCCGAACCGCGAACAGCTCGCGGGGTACAAGCGCCGCCTGGCGGCGATGCGCGAAGTCCCCGCGCCGTTGAAGGATGTGTTGGAGCGCATTCCGCGCGACGCCCATCCGATGGACGTCATGCGCACCGGCTGCTCCATGCTCGGAACGCTGGAGACGGAGGCCGACTTCTCCCAGCAGATGGACGTCGCCGACCGCCTCCTGGCCGTCTTCCCGTCGATCATCACCTATTGGTACCGCTACAGCCACGACGGCGTGCGCATCGACACCGTCACCGACGAGGACACCATCGGCGGCCACTTCTTGCGCCTACTCCGCGGCGAGAAGCCGAACGAGTTGCACAAGAACGTCATGCACATCTCGCTGATCCTCTACGCCGAGCACGAGTTCAACGCCTCCACCTTCGCCGCCCGGGTCTGCGCCTCGACGCTCTCCGACATGCACTCGGCGATCACCGGCGCCATCGGTACCCTGCGCGGCCC
>SKJZ01000021.1 GCA_007121755.1 Halorhodospira sp.
CCAAGGAAGTGAACCGAGAGTTCACACGGAATTACAACCTTGAGTTCGATAAAGAGGATTCATGCGGAATCACGACTCCGAGTTCGACAAACAGGCGCAATTACGCCAGGACGCCGAAACTCGACTCCGACAGGGAGCGGCTCCGCCCAGCCGTGGCTGGACGGTCGGAGCGGATGCCCTGGCGCTCCTTTACCGGCTAGCCAGCGCTCCCGATTCCGCAGCGGATGCGCTCAAGCTGCTAAGCGAACTGCAGACGCACCAGGTGGAACTGGATCTGCAGCATGCCCAGATCGAAGCCGATCGGCAGGAAATGGCCCAGGCGTTGACCCATTACCGGGCGCTCTATGAATTCGCGCCGGTGGGTTACCTAGTGGTCGGGCTCGATGGCCAGATCCTCGAAGTCAATCGGACCGGAGCAGAACTGCTTGGCGCCAAACAAGGCGGGCTTGCCGGCCAGCCCATCGCCCCGTTTTTCGCGCGGGACAGCCGACCGGCGGTTCTCGGGCTAATAGAGGCGTTCCGTGAAGGCGCCCAGGGTGTCTGCTGCGCGGTTGCCTCGAGTGACCGGGGGAGCGGCGCAAACCCGCTGCGAATCACAGCAAGCCTGCCGCCGGGCGGTGAGGACGTGCTGATGATCGTATCAAGGTGTGAGGCATCGCCGGTGTGAGTACTAACGGGAAAGGCTGAGGCATGGCGGACAGCACCCTTCCGGGGCCTCCGGCAGCGATGCGCATCATCGGTATCGGTGCCTCGGCCGGCGGTTTGGCCGCGCTAGAACGGTTCCTACAACGGATGCCGGCCCACAGCGGCGTCTCCTGTATTGTGGTGCAGCATCTCGACCCCACTCAAAAGGCGCTGTTGCCTGAGTTGCTGCAACGGGTTACCGCTATGCCGGTGCGCACTGCCGAACAGGGTATGCGCATCGAGCCCGACCGCGTATACGTGATCCCTCCGAACACGGAACTCACCGTGGCCGACGGCAAGCTGCGACTGGCCGAGCCCGTGGAGTTGCGGGGCATGCGCCTGCCGGTCAACGTTTTGTTCTCATCGCTGGCCAGCGGGCAGGGGGAACAAGCCATCGGGGTGGTGCTCTCTGGCATGGGCTCGGACGGCACGTCGGGCTTGCAGGCGATCAAGGCAGTGGGCGGCCTGACCGCGGTGCAGAGCCCCGAATCCGCGCAGTTCGACTCAATGCCTAGAAGCGCGGTCGAGGCGGGTTGCGCCGATATCGTCGCGCCACCGGACGAGCTGCCGGCGCGTATCCTAGCCGTCGTGGCCCAGCCGGGCGGCTCGCCCGCTGCCCCGGACGAAACGCCACCCCCCTTGGAGAGCTCCACCCCGCTGCAACAGATCGTTGCCCTGCTACAGCGCCAGACCCGCCATGACTTTTCGCTGTATAAGCCCAGTACGCTGCATCGCAGGGTGGAACGACGCATGGCGATCCATGGCATCTCTTCCCTGGCGCAGTACGCCAAATTCCTCGAACACAACACGCAGGAGGGCGACCTGCTGTTCAAGGAACTACTGATTGGCGTGACCAGTTTCTTCCGCGATCCCGCGACCTGGGAGTATCTGTCGGAGACGGTGCTGCCGGATCTCCTGGCGCGGCGAAAGGGGGACCACGCGCTGCGCGCCTGGGTGATCGGCTGCTCGACTGGCGAAGAGGCCTATTCGCTGGCCATGGTTTTCCGCGAGGTGATCGAGCGATCACCGCAGCCGCATGCCTTCACGCTTCAGATCTTCGCTTCGGACTTGAGCGCGGACGCAATCGCGACGGCGCGCCGGGGCCGGTATCCACTTACGATCCGGGACGACGTATCTCCTGAAAGGCTGGCCCGCTTCTTCACCACCCATGAACACTATTACCAGATCAACCAGACGATCCGTGACATGGTGCTGTTTGCCCAACACGATGTAATCCTCGACCCGCCCTTCACCAAGCTCGACCTGATTACCTGCCGCAACCTGCTGATCTATTTTGGCCCCCTCTTGCAGCGCAGGCTAATGCCTCTGTTCCATTACAGCCTGCGTTCGGGCGGCGTGCTGTTCTTGGGTACTTCTGAGACCGTCGGGCGGCTCAGCGCCCATCTGTTCACCCCGATCCAATCCCGGATGCGGTTCTACCTACGGCAGGATCACACCTTCATGGGCGGGCCCGATTTCCCGCTGAAATCGTTCCCGCCCCTATCCGGGCCAGCCAAGGAGCCAGCCATGTTTCCACCCGAGGTTCCCGCGCGACCCACCGATGCGCTGCAGGCGGCGGCCGATCAGGTCCTACTGCAGGTGTACGCACCCGCGGCGATTGTGCTGAACAGCGAGGGGGATATCGTCTACATCAGCGGCCATACCGGAAAGTACCTCGAGCCGGCCGCCGGCAAGGCCAACTGGAATATCTTTGCGATGGCGCGTGAAGGCCTGGGCGGCCCCCTGGCCAGTGCATTGAAAAAGGCCGCCGCGGACAAGGAGCCAGTGCATCTGCACAGCCTGGAGGTGCCCACGGCCGCCGGTGTGCAGCGCGTCGATATCACCGTCCAGGCGTTTCATGAACCATCCCCCTTGCGGGACATGACCATGATCGTGTTCCGTGATCTAGCCCCGAACACGGCCGGGCAGGCGGATGGGTGCAGCGACGAGGGCGCGAGGTCGGGCTCGCACGTCGCCGAATTGCAACAGTATCGCGCCGAGATCGAGTCATTGCGCGAGGAGGTGCGCGCATCCCGGGAAGACTCACAGTCAGCCAATGAGGAACTGCAATCCGCCAACGAAGAACTGCAGTCGACCAACGAAGAGCTCAACAGCTCGAAGGAAGAGATGCAGTCCATGAACGAGGAGCTACAGACGATCAACGCCGAGATGCAGACCAAGCTGGACGATCTCGCGCTCGCTCAGAGCGATATGCAGAACGTGCTAAACAGTATCGAGATCGCCATCCTGTTCCTGGATCAGGATCTTAACGTCCGGCGTTATACTGATCGGGCCGCCAGGGTCTTCCGCCTCCGGGAAAGCGATGTCGGCCGCCCGCTCAGCGATCTGACTACTAGCCTGCAATACCCGGAACTGCACGCTGACGCGCGTGAAACCCTGCGCACCCTCGTCCCCTCGGAGAAACAGCTCACGACCGACGAAGGCCGCTGGTTCACGGTGCGCATCATGCCCTATCGGCGGCTGGACAACGTAATCGACGGGGTGGTAATCACCATGGTCGACATCACCGAGACGAAGAGGGCGGAATCGGATCTGCGTCAGCACCCAACTCCATGATCGCCTGAAAAAACGGGCCGGGCGTCACTCTCCAGTCGACTTCTCGGACAGCCGGATGGCGAAGCCATCGGCCGGTTCGCCGTCATCGGCGCGACGCCCGTAGAGCCGCTGGACGCCGCGCAGATCACCGGGCTGCAGCTCGTTAAAGGCCTCGGTGTAGCGAAACGCCATCACCTGCCCGGATGGCCCGGGATGGTCCAGGCCGATAGCGTGACCGATCTCGTGTATCAGCGTATAGCGGATATCGTAGACATCCTTATCGCCGTCAAACCCGACCTTCCACTCCCGCTCGGGATTCAGGCACACCAGCGCCTGATCGATGGCGCGCACACCCCCCTTCGGATCGGACGCGTAGGATACATTGGTGAATGCCCACCCGCGCGGCCGGCCCTGGGCGCCGATAACGATATCCGCATCCCGGGCATCGCCGACCTCTTGGAATGACAGACCAGAAGCGTGCTCCCAAACCCGGAACGCCGCCGCAGTCTCGCTCACCAGCGTCTCCTTGGAGAGAGAGTGCCCGGAAAGCGTGCTTATTGGTGCCATCTCACGACAGTTGCGTGCATCATCGAACCGCAGATCCTCCTCCGCGAAGGCGTAGCTGACGCTCGCCCCCACCCCTAACTCTTGCTCACCCCACTTCACCTTGTAGCCACTCAGCTGAAGCAGCCGATACCCTCCTTCGCCATCATAGGCAGGCAACGGAAATGCCAATGGCAGGAGGCCAGCCATTACTAACGCTCGCATGGAAAGGCGTGCATACGTGACTAATCGCACCGCAGTCTCCTTACAGAGATATCCGAGAGCACTGGAATCGATCCAGCAAAAGCGCATTGAAGGCGCAGGGGCTGCGACGCGGGACGACGAACGGTGCGCTACCGCACCGACAAGGCGTTCGCTTATACCCAAACTAATGTGGGTACCCCTATGGCTGAACTACGCACTAGCCCCAAAAAGCCAAGGCAGACTGCCCACGATCAGTTGAGATGTCAATTGACCGCCCAGCAGCGCTAACCCCCTGAAACGGCGCCACAGCCTCCGGACAGAGGTGCCTGAAGCACTGGAATATGTCCTGCAACAGCGCCTTAAAAGCGTATGGGGGACTGCGTCACAGGACAGTCAATCGGGTGCGTCAGCGCACCGACTGAGCATTCGCTTACGCCCACCTTGGAATGGCATTCCCGCGACTCGGGAACTGCGCTCAAAACCCAAGAGAGTCCGGCAAACGGCCGGCATTCAGAGGAGAAACAACCATGAAATTGATGAATAAGCTACCCGCACTGACCCTCGCCGCCGCCATTGCCCCAGCATTGGCACTGAGCACAACCGTATTCGCGGAGGAGCACGGCGCCATGGAGGGCGACGCGATGGAGCGCGGCGGCGAGCAGTACTTTAGCGCCAAGCCGGAGGGGTCATTCTATGCCGATGAGGTGATCGGCCAGACCGTCAAGCACCGCCAATCGGATGAAGACGTCGGCGAGATCACGGATCTGGTTATCGGTGACGACGGCCGCATCGTTGGCGTCGTGATCACGACTGGCACCTTCCTGGGGCTCGGCGGACAGGAGGTTGGTTTGGGCTGGGATCAAATTGAGCGCTCCATGGAAGATGACGAATCCGTGTTCTTCGTAGACATGGACGAGGAGGCACTGCGGAACGCGCCGGAACACAAGCGCGAGTGACCCAACCACAACCAACGAACAGCCGACGGGGGCACGATGTGCGCCCGTCCGCTGAACACCGCAGCAAAGAGGATACGACTATGTCGATCAAAG
>SKJZ01000220.1 GCA_007121755.1 Halorhodospira sp.
AGCTGATCGCCGACGGCACCATCGCCGGCGGCATGCTGCCGAAGATCCGCTGCGCACTGGACGCGGTGGGCGCCGGCGTCCAGGCCGCCCACATCATCGACGGCCGGGTACCCCACGCGGTGCTGCTCGAACTCTTCACCGACAAGGGCGTCGGAACCCTGATCCGGGGCGGGAACCGATAGGGCTCACCTTTTGGCGCGGCTCTTGCTCGGGTACCCGCCTCCGAACATCTGGCCCGTGCCCGGGCCCTCCGGGAAAACCTCAAGGATCGGAAGTTCAGCGCCAAAGGCATTGCTCGCGCTATTGAGCAGGGCCGCCCGTGATCGTTGTTGATACCAACGTAATTGCTTACTAACTTTACGAAAAGTTAGTAATGGCAAGGCGGACGCTGTCGACGGACAAGGCAATGCCGCAGGATGGCTCATGCGTCATATCACACACCACGTGAGCCATTTCACCCACCCACGGAAATAGAGTCGATCTTATTTTCAATCGATCTCAACGTGGAAACAGGATGTTGCACGTTGTGGCGCGCTACTTGCTCCCCCCACCGGTGGCCCCGGCGATCGACCGTTCTCCGGGGCTTCTGAATAGGCCCAAGAACAACAACCCATATTGATCCAGCTTCATCACGGGGGACTTTCGTGGAGATCAAACCGAGACAACTGGCCGTGCTCGTCGGCCTCACCTGTGTCGTTCCATACGCCGCGGCCGACACCGTCGAATTGGAGACCGTTACCGTCACCGGTACGCGTGAAGCGACGCTGAGAGCCGAAACGCCGGCCACCATCGAGAGCGTCGGCGAGTATGAGATCGAGGATACGCGGCCGGCCCATCCGGCCGAGATCATGGGCCGCATCTCGGGGGTGCATGTAAACGTCACCAATGGCGAGGGCCACATGACGGCCATCCGCCAGCCGCTGACCACCGGGGCGGTCTACCTCTTCCTCGAAGACGGGATCCCCACCCGTTCCACCGGCTTCTTCAACCACAACGCCCTCTACGAAGTAAACATGCCGCAGGCCGAACGGATCGAGGTCACCAAGGGGCCGGGGACTTCGCTCTACGGTAGTGACGCCATTGGCGGCGTGATCAATGTGACCACCAAACGGGCGCCGCTCGAGCCCGAGGGCGATGTAAACGTCGAGGTTGGCGAACACGGCTGGTGGCGTATTCTTGCCGGCGGCGGCACCACGCAAGGCGATAACGGATACCGCGGCGACGTGAACATCACCCATACGGACGGCTGGCGCGACGGCACCGAGTACGACCGCCAGAGTGTCAACACACGCTGGGAGCGCGCCATGGAAGGGGGCGCCTCCCTCGACACCGTGCTCACCGTGTCGAATATCGAGCAGCAGACCGCCGGGACATCCCGCCTGTCGGAAGACGATTACAAGAACGATCCGACCAAGAACTACTACCCGATCTCCTTCCGTGACGTACAGGCGCTCCGGCTCTCCAGCACCTACGAGGCGGAACGCGGCGACACCTTGCTGAGCGTCACGCCGTATGTGCGCAGCAACACCATGGAGTACATGCCCAACTGGTCGTTCGGCTACGACCCGAGCATTATTGAGAGCGGCCACGACTCGTTCGGTGTCCTGTTCAAGTATCGCCGCGACTTCGAGCCGATGCGCAGCCGTTTCGTGGCCGGCATGGACGTTGACTACAGCCCCGGCGGGCGCGTCACAAGGAGTATCGACGCCTTTCAAACCGACGGGATCTATACCGACTACACGGTGAATCGAAAGGTCTATGACTACGACGTCACCTTCACCGGCTATTCGCCGTATACGCACTTTGAGATGTCGCCCAGTGAGCGCCTGCGGCTGAATGCCGGGATACGCTACGACGCCATGAAGTACGACTACAGCAATAACCTCTCGTCGGGTACTGATAAGATCAATACCGAGAGTGCCAATGAGGTTACTTACAACCGCCCGGCTGACACCGTGGTGCGGTTTTCCAGCTTCACTCCCAAGATCGGTTTGACCTACGCCTTCAACAACCAGCTGAACGGCTTTGTCTCCTATCGGAACGCCTTCCGCGCGCCGTCGGAGGGGCAACTCTTCGCTCCGGGATCATCGGAGGTGTCACTAGACCTCGACCCGGTCAAGGTGGACAGCTACGAGACCGGCGTTCGCGGCCGGGCCGGTTCGGTCGATTACGGGGTCTCGGTCTATCACATGGTCAAGAAGGACGACTTGGTACGGTTTGAAGATCCGAATACCGGGGACCGTTACACGGTCAACGCCGGCGAAACTCGCCACCAGGGCGTCGAGTTGACCGCCGGCATACCCTTCGCCGAAGTCTGGCGCCTCGATGTGAGCTACTCCGTGACTAAGCATACCTACGAAGACTGGGTGGAGAGCGGAACGGACTACAGCGGCAACGAGATGGAATCGGCGCCGGAGGAGATGGGCAATGCCCGCCTCTCCCACTTCCCGGGCTACCTGAATGGCGGTCGCATCGAACTGGAGTGGGAACGTCTCGGGGCCTACTGGCTCGACCAATCGAACACCGAGGAGTATGACGGACACGACTTGCTCCACCTGCGCGCCAATTACCACTTCGACGCGTTCGAGATCTACGGCCGGGTTATGAATCTGACCGATGAACGGTACGCCACGGCGGGCCGGTACAGCCCGTGGGGTGGTCTGGAGTTCGCCCCCGGCCTTCCGCGCACCGTCTACGCCGGCGCGGTCGCCCGTTTCTGACGGAGGTTCCTGTGAGACACGCCTCGCTGCTTTACACACTCGCCGCCGTGCTGCTGCTCCCCAACACGGCATTCGCCGCGGCCGGGCACTCCCACGGGGGAGAGGCGGCCGCGGATGCCTGCACCGGGCCGGAAACGGTGGCGTCCCTAAACTGTGCGCTGGCGCCCACCGGCGCCTTCGACGAGCAGGGACGGTTGTGGCTGGCGTGGGCCTTCGGCGGCCACGTCTACGTTCACCGCTCCGATGACCGGGGGGAGACCTTCACGCCGCCGGTGCCGGTCAACCGCATCCCCGAGCGGGTCGCCGCCGACGGCGAGAACCGGCCGAAGATCGCCGTGGGGCCGGAGGGGACGGTATACGTCTCCTGGGTCAAGCGGTTGGCGAAGCCGTATACCGGTGATGTACGCTTCGCCCGTTCGACGAACGGAGGACGGACCTTCTCCGAACCGCTGACGGTCAACGATCACCGTGACATGACCAGCCACCGGTTCGAGTCCTTCGCCGTCAACAAGCGGGGCGAGATCTTCATCGCTTGGCTGGACAAGCGCGATCTGGTAGCAGCCGAACGCGACGGCGAGCAATACAACGGCGCGGCGTTGTACTACGCCGTCTCGCGCGACGGCGGGGAGAGCTTCGGCGCCAACCGCAAGATCGCCGATCACACCTGCGAGTGCTGCCGCACGGCCATGGCTTTGGATGGCGATGGCCTGCCGGTGGTGGTCTGGCGTCACATCTACGGCGCCAACATCCGCGACCACGGTTTGGTCCGTTTCGAGGACAGCAAAACCCCGGCGGAGCCGGTACGGCTCAGCCACGACCAGTGGCAGATCGATGCCTGCCCCCACCACGGCCCCGACATCTCCATCGACGCCGGGGTGTGGCACACCGTCTGGTTCAACAACGCTCCCCAGCGCCACGGCCTCTTCTACGCGCGCAGCACGGACCGCGGAGAGCGTTTCTCGACGCCGTTACCGGTAGGCAACTACGAGGCGGCGGCTTCCCATCCGGCGGTACTCGGCATCGGTGAGCGGGTGTGGCTCGCCTGGAAGGAGTTCGACGGCGAGCGGACACAACTGCTGGTGCAGCGCTCGTACGACGGCGGGGCGAACTGGAGCGAACCAGACGTCCTCGCTACGACTGCCGGCCGGTCCGACCACCCGCAACTCTTGGGGCACCAAGACGAGGCCTTCGTCTCCTGGCAGACGGCCTGGGAAGGCTTTCATCTCCTGCCGGTAGGGGCGCCGAAATGAGCCGGCGTATCATGCTTACCGGCCTGATCCTGCTCTTCGCGACTGCTGCGGTGCACGCAGGACCAGAGCTACGACGTTTCGATAGCGACAGCTATCAGGCGATCGTCGAGGCACACCGGGGCGAGCCGTTTCTGCTGGTCTTCTGGTCGTTGGAGTGCCCGCCCTGTTACAAGGAGTTACAGATGTTGGGGGAGGCGGGTGCCGGCGAAGCCTTTGCGGCGGTCTTCGTCTCCACCGACGGTCCCGCGGAGGAAGCGCGCATCACCGAGACCATGCAACGGTTCGGCCTGGAACGCGCCGAGTCGTGGGTCTTCGACGGCAACCCCCCGCAGTTGCGTTTTTCCATCGACCGCACCTGGTACGGCGAACTCCCGAAAAGCTACCTCTTCGATGCCTCCCACCAGCGCAAGGCGATTACCGGGTTACTCGAGCGCGCGGCCATCGACCCCCTCCTGGAGCATGGAGCGCCGTCCGAATAACGTGGCTTGTTGTTACACTCCGGTCAATGCGCCTGACCGATCAGCAGACCGACACCATTCGGGCGGCCGTCCACGAGATCTTCGGCCCGGATGCCCGGGTCTCCCTCTTCGGCTCCCGGACGGACGACGCCGCCCGCGGGGGCGACATCGACCTGTTGGTGGAGACGGATCGAACCCTGCCCAACCGCGCCGCTGCCGCCAGCTTCTGGAGACGCCCGGCACCGCGCTGGACAACTTGAACCGGATGGAGAAACTGGGGCTGCTGGCATCAGTCACCGACTGGGTGGAGGCGCGCGAACTACGCTACCGTCTCGTCCACGAGTACATGCGTGGCCCGGGACGCTCTCCTCCGCCGGCGGCTCATAGAAAACCCTTCTTACGAAGACGGCGTCTCGGCCTGTGGTTCCGGTTCCGGCTCCGGCGGCGGCCCCTCGATATCGTAGGCCAGCGCCTGCTCGCCGGCCTCCTCCGGCACCACCCACGGCTCGTGGGGCACCTCGGTGCGGACGCCGGGGCGCGGGCTCTGGACTTCGGATTGGAGCGCCCGCAGGGTACCCAGCATCATCAG
>SKJZ01000096.1 GCA_007121755.1 Halorhodospira sp.
TGAATCGGAGCCTCGGCCGTCCGTTGAAAAAAAAAAAAAAACCGGTGTCCGGGGTGGCGGGGGCGCCCATCCAGGGTGTCGGCCGCCTGGACGGCGGCGGTCAAGCCTCCAGGGAAGGATTTACGGCGTCCCTGGATGGGCGCCCCCGCCACCCCGGACACCGGTCTTTCGAGCTTCCCCAACGGACGGCCGAGGCTCCCATTCACCGGAGCGCCTCAGAACTTCTGTTCCGCCATCCAGGGGATGATCCGTTCAAACGCCCGTTCAATATCCTCCATCGAGGCCGAGTAACTGATGCGCAGCGAGTTGGGGCAGGTCTCCCCGAAGGCGTCGCCAGGCACCACGCAGACCCCCGTCTCCTCAAGCATGCGCGTGGCCACCGTCGTACCATCGGTGTTCGGCGGCAACGACGGGAAGATATAGAACGCCCCCTGGGGCCGGTAGCTGGTCAGATGCGGCGTATTGCTGACCAACTCCACGATGCGGTCCCGCCGCTTGCGGTACGACTCCAGCATCTCGTCGACGCACTCCCGGCCGCCTTGCAACGCCGCCACGCCGGCCCACTGGGCGGGGGTATTGGCGACGGTGGTGGTAAAGATATGGAAGCGGCGCAGCTTCTTGATGGCGCCCTGGCTGGAGATGAGCCAACCGATGCGCAGCCCGGCCATACTGAAGGTCTTGGAGAGGCTGGAGATGACCATCACATGGTCGAGATCGGAGGTGCAGCGCAGGACGCTGGCGTACTCCATCTCGTCGAGTACCAAGTGGTCGTACACCTCGTCGCTGTAGACGTAGACGCCGCGATAGGCCGCCTCCTGAACGATGGCCTCCACCGTCTCCTTCGGATAGACGGTGCCGGTGGGGTTGCTCGGCGAATTCAGGATGATCCCGAAGGTGCGCATGCCGATGTTGTCGATCACCTCCTGGGGATCGAGCTGGTGGCCGTGCTCGGCGCGCGTCGGGATCGCCTTGACCTCGGCGCCGTTCATGCGGATCAGCGGCGCGTAGAGCGGGAAGGTCGGATCGGGGACGAGGAACTGCCGCCCCGGCGCCGCGGTGGCGGCGATGGCGAGGTACATCGCCTCGGTGGCCCCCGTGGTGATGAGCACGTTCTCCGGATCGAGGTGCCGCCCGTGGCGCTCGCCGTAGTAGTCGGCCACCGCCTCGAGCAACTGCGGCAACCCGGCGTCGAGCGTATAGCGGGTATGGCCGGCGCGCAGGGCGTCGATATGGGCCTCGACGATATGGGGGGGCATCGAAAAGTCCGGCTGGCCAATGGAGAGGTGGATCACGTCGTCCATCTCCGAGGCCATGTTCACCATGCGGCGGATGCCGGGGATCGGCAGCGACCGTACGGACGGACTCCACATCGGGTGCCGAACGTCCTCGGCGTCGAAATCGAGAGGGGGACCCATCACCGCGCTACTCCTTATGCTAAATACTGACTGAACGGGGCCGCCGCAACGCGGCCGGCTATCACGCTAGGCCGCGCGCGCCCCGCGGTCAAGCAGCCCACCGGTGAACCGGTTTTGTTTGCGAAGCTCGAAAAGCCGGAGCTCGGGGTGGCGGGGGCCCATCCAGGGACGCCGTGAACCCGTCCCTGGGGGCTTGACGGCCGCCGTCCAGGCGGCCGACACCCTGGATGGGCGCCCCCGCCACCCCGAACTCCGGCTTTTCGAGCTTCCCGTTTGACGCCTCCCCCGGAGGGGGGCTACCGTCAAAACGGATCGACGTTAAGGAATCTCTGCCATGGCTGTGGTATCGCCCGTTATCGTGCTGTTGACCGCCCCCCACGACCCCCCGCCGCCGGGCCTGGAGCCGTTGGAGGGGCTGGCGCAAGTCGTCCATGTCGACGACCGCGAGGGTCTGCTGAAGGCGATCCCGGCCGCCGACATACTACTGGTTACCGACTTCCGCACCGCGATCGTCCGCGAGGCGTGGCCGCTGGCGGAACGCCTCCGGTGGGTCCACGCCACCAGCGCCGGGGTCGACGCGCTGCTCTTTCCCGAACTCATTGCCTCGGAGATCCCGCTGACCAATGCCCGGGGCATCTTCGACCGCTCCATCGCCGAGTACGTCCTCGGGCTGACGCTGCTCTTCGCCAAAGACTTCCGCACCACCTTGGCCTTGCAGGAGCAGCGGGTGTGGCGGCACCGGGAGACCGAACGGATGCAGGGGCGCCACGCCCTGGTGGTCGGCGCCGGCTCCATCGGCCGGCAGATCGCCCGCATGCTGCGCGCCAGCGGGCTGACCGTCGACGGCATCGCCAGCCGCGACCGCGCCGACGACCCCGATTTCGACACCGTTCACGGCTCCGGACGGCTGCTGGAGCGGCTGCCGGAGGCGGATTACGTTGTTATCGCCGCCCCGTTGACCGACGCCACGCGCGGCATGTTCAACACCGAAGCGTTCACGGCCATGGCCCCCACCGCCCGCCTGATCAATATCGGGCGCGGCCCCATCGTGGTCACCGACGACTTGGTGGCCGCGCTCCGGAAAGGGGCCATCGCCGGCGCCGCGCTGGACGTCTTCGAGGAGGAGCCGTTGCCGCCCGACCACCCGCTGTGGGAGATGGATCAGGTGGTCATCTCTCACCACATGGCGGGGGACTTCATCGGCTGGCAGGCGGCGCTGTCGGCCCAGTTCATCGACAACTTCGAGCGGTGGAGCGAAGGGCTGCCGCTGCGCAACATCGTGGATAAAGAGCGGGGCTACGTCCCGCCGGACCGGGGGAACAACAAACAATGAACGACGCCATAGCCGACCTGACCGCCACCGCTCTGGTACAGCAGTACCGAAGTGGCGCCCTCTCCCCGGTGGAGGCCACCGAAGCCGCGCTGGAGCGGATACGCCGGCTCAACGGCGCGGTCAACGCCTTCTGTCTGATCGATGAAGAGACCACCCTCGCGGAGGCCCGCCGCTCGGAGGAGCGCTACCGGACCACCGGCCCGATGGGCGAACTGGACGGCGTGCCGGTGGCGATCAAAGACGTCTTCATGACGCGCGGCTGGGCCAACCTCAAAGGGTCGAAGACGGTCGACCCCGCCGGTCCGTGGAAGGACGACGCGCCGGCGGTGGCGTCCCTGCGCCGCCACGGCTTCGTGCCGCTGGGCAAGACCACCACCCCGGAACTGGGCTGGAAGGGCGTCACCGACTGCCCGTGTTACGGCGTTACCGGGAACCCGTTCGACCCGTCGAAGACCGCCGGCGGCTCCAGCGGCGGCAGCGCATCGGCGGTGGCGCTCGGCATGGGACCGCTCGCCCTCGGCACCGATGCCGGGGGGTCAAGCCGCATCCCCGCCGGATTCTCCGGCATCGTCGGCCACAAGCCGACCCAGGGCCGCGTCCCGATCTGGCCGGCCAGCCCGTTCGGCCAACTCGCCCACCCCGGACCGATGACGTGGACGGTCGAGGACGCGGCGCTGTTGATGAACGTCATCGCGGAACCCGATGCCCGCGACACCACGCTGCCGCCGACCCGGACCGACTACATCAAAGCGCTGGAGGGCGGCGTCAAAGAGCTGCGCATTGCCTTCAGCCCCGACCTCGGCTTCGTCCGCGTCGACTCCGAAATCGCCGCCGCCGTCGCCGGCGCGGTCGCCGTATTGGAGGCGCTGGGAGCCGATGTGGAGGTGGCCGATCCGGGCTTCAGCGACCCGCGTGAAGCCTTCGATCTGCTCTTTTTCGGGGGCGCCGCCAATGCGCTGCGGGCCATTCCCGAGGAGCGGCACCCCGAGATGGACCCCTGCTTGGTGGAGGCGGCAAACGCGGTAAAGAACACCTCCATGCTCGACTACTTGGCGGCGATGAACGAGCGCGCCGCCTTGATCGAACGCACCAGCCGTTTCCACCAGCGGTACGACCTGCTGGTCACGCCGACCCTGCCGATCCCCGCCTTCACGGCCGGGCTGGAGGTGCCGGAGGGGTGGCACGACCCCCGCTGGCCGAGTTGGACGCCGTTCACCTACCCTTTCAATATGACCGGTCAACCGGCGTGCTCGGTCCCGTGCGGCTTCACATCCGGCGGGTTGCCGATCGGGCTGCAGTTTGTCGGCCCGCGCCACGCCGACGGCTTGGTACTGCGGGCCGCCCACGCCTACCAGCAAGCGGCGCCGCTGACCGGCCGGCGGCCCGACCTGTGCCAAGGTTGAAATCGTAGAGAGGGGGTTCGCTGATGCTCGACTCGCCGTTGCTTCCGCAGATTCAAGGGTTCATCGACGGCCGATGGCAGGGGGCCGACGACGCCGCCACGTTTCCGGTCACCAACCCGGTCGACGGCGCCGTCCTCGCCGAACCGCCGGCCATGGGCCCGATGGAGACGGAGCGGGCGGTGGCCGCCGCCCACCGGGCGCGGGCCGCGGCGCCGGATCTGGAGAGACGGCGGCAGTGGCTGGAGGGCATTGACCGGGCGTTGCGGGAGCACGAGGAAGAGCTGGGCCGTATTCTCACCTTGGAGCACGGCAAGCCCCACGCCGAAGCTCGGGGAGAGGTGCTCTACGCCGCTGGCTTCTTCGCTTACGCGGCACGCCATCTCGACGCCCTCGCGCCACGCGTGCTGAACGAGCGCCCCCGCGACTGCGACTGGACCGTCCACGCCCGGCCGGCCGGGGCGGTCGCCTTGGTCACGCCGTGGAACTTCCCGATCGGCATGATCGCCAAAAAGCTCTCCGCCGCCCTGGCCGCCGGCTGCCCCAGCGTGATCAAGCCGTCATCGAAGACACCGCTGACCATGGTGGCGCTGTTCACGCTGCTGGAGCGGGAGGTGGAGCTTCCGGCCGGCTTCGTCAACCTCGTCACCGGACCGGCGGGCCCGATCGGCGACACACTGTTGGCCGACCACCGCATCCGGGTGTTGAGCTTCACCGGCTCTACCTCGGTGGGGCGCAATCTCATCCGTGGCAGCGCCGGCGAGGTCAAGAAGCTGGCCCTTGAACTGGGCGGCAACGCGCCGTTCATTGTCTTCGCCGACAGCGACCTCGACCACGCCGCGCGGCAGCTCATGGCCAACAA